>JAICLH010000275.1 GCA_025927495.1 Gemmatimonadaceae bacterium | reverse complement strand
TCGATCACCCACGCGGTGGCGCGCGCATCGGGTGGGAGCGTGCGATAGTACGCCGCCGTGCACTCGATGGCATCGAACTGGCGCGGGCGTCCGTGCGCCGTCACGATCTCGCCACCGAATCGCGGATCGTCGATGCGCATGCGGCAATAGTCGCATTGGGCCTGGCCGAACGCGATCGGCCGGACACCGCCGGTGCACCCCGCGAACAGCACGGCGAGCGCGAGAACGGTGACCGCGACGAGCGGCTTCGGTGTCGAGCGCATGCCGTTCACGCGTCTCGCCACGTCAGGCCGCGGCGCTGTGCGAGCGCAGCACCGGAGCCTGCGCTGGCGGGTGCGCGTTGGCGCCTTCGTCGATCACGTCGCCGTCGGTGCGACGCTGCCCTCGCGCGGCGATCACCACCGCGGCGAGCGCCAGCGCGAGCGATGCGAATGCGAGCCAGCCCCCGACGTCGGGCCACGACACGGCCGTGAAGTTGAGCAGCTGCTTGAGCCCGATGAGCGGCGGCTCGTACGTCATCCCCGGCACCTTGATGATCGCGTGCTCGAAGTCGATGTTCGTGCCGTAGTCGTGCTCCCAGCGCCAGAAGTCCGCGAGCCCGCCGGCTGCGACCGCGCAGAAGAGCGCTGCCCATCCGTATAGCAGCCGCCGGCGCGCCACCAGCGCGACGAGCAGCCCCGTGAGCACGAGCGCGCCGACGATCCACGGCATGATGCGCAGCTCCGGAATCGCTTCCGGCGTGATCCGCTGCATGCCGATGTAGTGATTGAGCTTGTTGATGTTGTCGAGATCGTCCGGCGTGAGCCCACGCACGCTGTTGATCCCGATCTTCATCCCCAGCCCTTCGGGATACTGCGGCGCAGCGAGCTGGATGCTCCAGATGGGCGCGACGAACAGCCCGGTGAGCAGCAGCGCCGCGAGTGCGGTGAGGAGACGTGAGATGCGGTTCATGTCATGTCCGTGGATGCCCGCGATCCACACCAGCGGCGAGCTGCACTGCCGCCGGTGTGGATCGCGGATCGGTGCGATTACCTGCTGCCTTCGCGCGAGTGCTCGTGCTTCGCCGGCGCCCCGCTCGGCTGCGTATTGCCGGCCGCGCTCTGCGTCTGCGCGAGCTTGCTCGTGTTGGCGGTGAGCGCCACGGTCGATCCCGGCGAGGAGACGCGGATGTATCCCTGCATCTCCTGGTGCAGCGCCGAGCAGAAGTCGGTGCAGTAGAAGGGATAGACGCCCGTCGCCTGCGGCACCCACTTCAGCGTGCGCGTCTCGCCCGGCGGGAGGATCAGGTTCGAGCTCTGCGCCCCGAACACCGCGAAGCCGTGCCCGATGTTCCAGTCCTGCTCGATGTTGGTGACGTGGAAGTACACCGTGTCACCCACCTGCACGCCCTCGAAGTTGTCCGGCGCGAAGTGGCTGCGGACCGCGATCATCTTGATGTCCACGCGCTTTCCCTTGCGCGCGATGCCGCCCTCGCTCTCGGCCTTCGTCACGTACGGGTTCGCGTTCTCGGACAGCTTGTCGAACTTGAGTGAGTTCCCCTTGATGAGCGCTGCGGGGATCGCCTGCGCGTAGTGCGGCTCGCCCATCGTCGGGAAGTCGAGCAGCAGCTTCATCTTGTCACCGCTGATGTCGATGAGTTGCGCCGCGCGCGACATCTCCGGACCCGTCGGCAGGTAGCGGTCCTTGGTGATCTTGTCCATCGCGACGAGGTACTTGCCCCACGGCTTCTTCGAATCGCCGCCGGGAATCATCACGTGACCGACCGAGTAGTACACCGGGATGCGATCGAGCACCTGCCAGGTGCCGAGCTTCCACTTCACTACCTCGGAGGAGATGAACATCGAGGTGTAGGCGTTCCCCTTGCCGTCGAACTCGGTGTGCAGCGGGCCGAGACCCGGCTTCTGCACCTCGCCCGCGACCACCGCGTCGTACTTCAGCACGGGAATGCCGTCGATCGTCTTCTCGAACGCCTTGTCGGCGATCGCCTTCTGCATCTTCGCGAACGAGTGCACCGGGATCACCGTCGCGAGCTTGCCGCCGGCGACGATGTACTCACCCGACGGATCGATGTCCACGCCGTGCGGCGATTTCGGCGTCGGCAGGTAGTACACGACGCCGTCGCACGCGCTCGGATCGAGCAGCGTCACGCCGTTCCTGGTCTCCGTCGTCGCGACATACGAATCGCCGGGAAGGTAGTTGTGCACGTAGGTGCCGCCGAATTTCTTCCCCTTGCCGTCGGCGATGCACTGCTCCGCCTTCCGGTAGTTCACGGCCGCGATGTAGTCCTTGTCGGCCTGCGATGCGTTGACCTCGAGCTTGGTGTTCGCCTCTTCCGAGTTGTACGTCGTGAAGAAGAACCACCCGTCCGACGGCCCCTTGCCGGCGTGACCGAGATCGTAGTCGAAGCCCGGCATCATGATCTGGAAGGCGATGTCCATCTTCCCCGGCTGGTCGGCGCGGATGAAGGTGAGCGTCCCCTTGAAGTTCTGCTTGTAGCTCTCGATCGGAACGTCCGCCTGCGGGATCGGCACGCTGAAGCGTGTCGCCGACACCAGATACTTGCTGTCAGGCGTCACGAACGGCGACGCGTGACCACCGGCAGCATTCGGGATCTGCAGGATCTCCGTGGTCTCGAAGCGCTTGAGATCGATGCGCGCGACGCGCGGCGTGTTGTTCGCGTTGATGAAGAGCCAGCGTCCGTCCGGCACGCCGTCCGTCTGAGACAGCTCGGGGTGGTGCGTGTCGTCCCACGGCACGAAGCCGAACGTCGTGTTCAGCATCGGCTTGGACTCCTCGCTGTATCCCCAGCCATTCTCCGGGAACTGCGAGAAGACCGGAATGGTCTTGATCAGTCGTCCCGACGGAAGCCCGTACACCAGGATCTGGCCACTGAATCCGCCCGACATGAAGGAGTAGAACTCGTCGTACGAGCCGGGTGGCACGTACGTCCTGCTGGCAGCGTCGCCAGCGAGCAGACCAGCGGAGCTGTTGCTCTTGGCGCTTGGCGCGCACGCAGACACCAGTGCCGCGAGCGCGAGCGCGCCGGAGCTGGCGGCGATGAAACGTCTTGTTGATCCGTTCGACATGGAGGTGGAATCTCTTGTCCTGGGTGGGCATGGCAGTGATCACTACGAGCCTGCACTCAAGGGTAGGATTTCCAGGGGTCCGCATCAGTCGGACATCGCCGGATTCTGTGTGCGGGTTAGGTCCGTCGGTGCTCGGGGAAAACCCGACAGCAGCGATCGACAATCGATGCTAGGTTGAGCCGGTGTACTCGCTCGTTCG
>JAICLH010000250.1 GCA_025927495.1 Gemmatimonadaceae bacterium | reverse complement strand
CGGCCGGCGGCGCGTCGGCGCGCTTGTCGCCTAACGGAGGCGCCTCGGCGAGGAAGCGTTGGGCGAGCGCCGACTCGGTGTGCGAGCCGGGGAACGGCGGCGCGCCGGCGAGCATCTCGTACAGCACGCACGCCAGACTGTACTCGTCGCTGCGCGCGTCGACCGGGTCGCCGCAGGCCTGCTCGGGACTCATGTAGGCGGGGGTGCCCACCGCGTAGCCGTCGTCGGTAAGGCGGCGGCCGGCGGTGCGGGATGCGCCGCTGGCGATGCCGAAGTCGGCCACCAGCGCGTGTCCGCCCGAGAGCAGGATGTTGGCGGGCTTCACGTCGCGGTGGATGATGCCGTGCGCGTGGGCGTACGCCAGGGCGTCGCCCGCCTCGCGCGTCAGGCGCAGGGCTTCGCCTAACGGAAGCTCGCGGTCGGCGGTCAGCCGCTCGCGCAACGATTGGCCGGCGATGTAGGGCATCACGTAATACAGCGAGCCGCCCGATTCGCCGGAGTCGTGCAGCGGCAGGATGTGCGGGTGCTGGAGACTGGCGACGAGCGCAATCTCGCGCTGAAATCGCGCCAGACCGTGCGCGTCGGCGGCGTCGGAGCGCACGAACTTGATCGCGACGTCGCGTTCGTGCTTGAAGTCTCGCGCCAACACCACCGTGGCCATCGCGCCGCGGCCCAGCTCGCCTAACACGCGATACCGGCCGCCGACGATCGCGCCGTGCTCACGGCTCGGCGCCTGCCCGGTGGACAGCGTCTCGGCAGACGCCGGCGTGCGCGGGCTGGACGTGCCGGGACGCTTGATGGCCGCGATGCCGGCCGTCCGTCCCGTGGGCGTGGAGCGCATCGCAAGCATCGCCTGCGCACTCCGCTGACGCCGCTCGAGACGATCGCGCTCACGTCCGACCCAGGCGTCGAACGACGGCGCATCGGACAGAGAAAATCCGCGCAGGAACGGACCAGAGTAGAGCGCGACGGCGGTGCGCGCGTCGCGGCCATCCAGCGCCCGCTCGAACTCACCAACGTCGGACCGAAGCACCGCCGGATCGATCCGGAGCGTGTCGCCGGTGAACAAGGCCCCCGGCCCAACCTCGCGGCGGATCGTCTCGATGACCGTCGGCAGCGGGTCCGTACCCGGCGCAGCGCCCGGCCAGAGTAGGTCGCGTGCGCGGGCCCGCCCAACACCATGCTCGCCCGCCACTGCCAGCAATGCCAACAGCGCGAGCGCGTGCCGATTCTCGCTCGATGTAGCACCGAAGGCGGCGGCGCCGCGCACCGACAAACCGCCCAGCGTCTGAATGGTGAGCATCGTGCTGGTCGAGGGAAGAGTACACACGATACGGCGAAACGGCCCCGGACGACAGAGGGCTCGGCCCGCACGACACGGCATCGAGGCTCGGCGAACTCGATGTGGTTTGGTATACTTCGGCCCGGCATGCCATCGCGAACGTTTACCAGCCCCCCTCCAACCTTCCGCGTCCCGCTGGCGGTCCTCCTCGGCGCCATCGCGTGTTGGTTCGTGTTCAACTGGACGCAGCCGGCCGGACCGGGGCTGGATCCGGACGCCGTTCAGTACGTGGCGGCGGCGAAATCGCTCGCGGCCACCGGTCGACTCGAGGTTCCGGACGACGGCTGGGAGAATACGGACAGCGTCGAGGCGCTGGCGCATTTTCCGCCCGGATTGTCGACGGTGCTGGCAGGTCCGGTTGCGTTAGGCGCCGACCCGCTGCAGGCAGCGCGGGTGCTGAACGGCGCCGCGGCGCTGGTGCTGGTCGCATTGGTGTTCATGCTCGTGAGTTGGGCCGAGGGCCGCGCGGCTGGATCCGTCGCGGCGATTGCCGTAGCGGTTACGCCGGCAGTCGCGTTCGTGTTCCTCGATGTCCTGAGCGAACCGCTGTTCTTTGCGCTCATGGCGACCGCGCTGGCGTGCATGGTATGGCGTCCGCGCTCGCCGGTTTGGGCGGGGGTCGCCGCCGCGGCTGCGGCGCTGGTGCGATACGCCGGCGTATCCGTCGTCGCGGCGGTCGGCCTGTGGTCGCTGCTGCTGCCAGGCACCCGGCGCGAGCGCATCCGGCGCGCGGTGATGGCCGGCATCCCGGGCGCGGTTGCGTTAGGCGCGTGGGCCATCCGGACGCGTCTCGAGACGCAGGGCGAAAGCATCCGCCGGTTCAGTGTGTACGGCCAGATCGCGCCGACGCTGCGCGAAGGCGCGCGGACGCTGGCCGGCTGGTCGGCGCCGCTCGCGGATGGCGCGTGGCGCGTGATCCCTGCCGTGATCGCGGCGTGCGCCCTCGCCGTACTCGTCGTCGACGCGCTGCGGCGATGGACGGTACGCGATCGTCTGTTAGGCGGCCAGCGGGCGCGGCCCGATGACGGCGGGGCCCCGGCCCGCCTCATTGTCGCGGCGACACTGGTGATGGCGGTCTGCTACGTCGGGGTCGTGGTCTCGGCGCGGCTCTTCGCCGACCCGAACATTCCGTTAGACGATCGCCTGCTCGCGCCGCTCATGCTCCTCGTGATGGTGGCGCTCGTCGCCACGCTGAGCAACGGGTGGCGCGTGTGGCGACGGCCGGCGCGCATCGCCGCCGCGGTCCTTCTCATCGGCTGGACGGTCGCGTCGGCCTGGGCGACGGCACAAGAAGGGTCGTATGCGGTCGAGACCGGGAACGACTACGCCGACCTGGGTTGGTTCGGCTCGCCACTCATCGCCTGGGTGCGCGACCACGGCGGCGGCCGCGAGCTGTACACCAACTATCCGACGGCGCTCTACTTCCAGGCCAATCGGTTTTCGCGGGCGCTGCCGCAGGCGCCCACGTCCGACACCGCGCGCGCGTTCGCGGAGCGTGTCGCGGAAGACCACGGGCTCATTGTGGCGTTCAATCGCTCGAGCCAGTTCGTCGCGTCGGCCACCGCGTTGATGCAGCTCGTCCCACCGCCGGTGCACGTCGTCTTTCGCTCCCACGACGGCGCGATCTACGAGCTGCCGCGCTGACGCATTCGACGGCGAGGTCAGTGGCCCAAGTCGCCATCGATACGCATCCCGACCTTCACCCCGCCGAGATCGCTCGGCGCGGTAAAGAAGTGCGCGTATTTCGCCTTGCCATGAATTCGCACCGCGTGCAATAGCGCGATACCACCATAAATCAGTGACACCTGATCTTTGGACAACTTCGAGCTCTGCGCCATGTAGGCGACGTCGCTCACCGCGCCGTTCCGGCCAAGCGTGATGTAGAACAAGGCAGTGCCGATGCCGCCGGCCAACAGCCCGCGCTCGAAGGCCGAGCCCCCGCGGTGGGGCGCATCGAGGATCGCTTCGTCGAGCAGGGACTGAACCGTTAGCCCAGCGCTCGAGAAGATGAACTGTTTCGTGGGGTGGAGGCTCGCATCGATGCCTGAATAGATCGTTGGACGAAGCTTGTTGAAGCCGAACGATGGGTGTCCGCCCACGGCCAGCGCGGCTATGATGTGTCCGCCCTCGTGCGCGAGAATGCTCGTGACAAAACCGACCGCCATGTGGGTTCTGAACGAGCGACGGGCGCGCGAGCGTGCACGCGCGTCCGCTCGCGCTAGAGCCGAGTCGGAGGAGGCCGGCGGTGGTCGGGTGGACGACGAATCCTGTGCGTGCGCGCTCACAGCCATCGCGAGTCCAGCAAGGGCGGGCAGCGTGCGTTTCAGCATGCGCGGGAGGGATCTGTGCGGTGGCACGGGCGAAATGTACGAGGCGGCGCGCAACCCGCTACGCTCGCGAGTCGACGTCGCTGGCGGACGCGCTGTCAAAACAGTAAGCTCAGTGACAGGTCGATGCGGCCGTGAGGCTGGATCGCGATTCACTTCGGAGGGGATGTGTACCGCGAGATCATCATGCAGGCGCTCGAAGACCGGCGGGTGCTCGACATCTCGTACGCCGGCGGCGCTCCGTTCGCAGTCCAGCCGCACGCAATTCTTCGCAAGCCAGATGGCACGGAGATCCTGGAAGCCTACCAGGTGAGCGGTTTCGGCAACGACACTGCCGAGCATGGTTGGAAGACACTGGATGTCTCGCGGATCGAACTGGCGAGCCTGCGGGCCGAGCGATTCGAGCCTCGCCGGGATTTTCGGCCGGTGAGCGGCGGGTCCGGGCTGGTGACCGCCACCGTTCTGGGGGACATGGCCGCGGAGCTGTAAGGCGGTACGGAGTGTGACCTGAAAAGAACGCGGGGTGGGCGGGCACCAGCCGGGCCCCCCCCGGGGGGTAACCGGAGGCCGGGCGGGGGAGGCCTGCGTGTGGCACGTCCCCGGGCCCGGGGCGGGTTGCAGGGCGGCGGGG
>JAICLH010000077.1 GCA_025927495.1 Gemmatimonadaceae bacterium | reverse complement strand
CCGCCTGAGGGAGTGGAATGACATCAGTTGTCTCCGGGTGGAGAGTGCCGGATCGCGCGGGCTCGCGCAGGGCGCTCACGTCGCGCAGACCATTGATGTTGTTCCACTCCCTCAGGCGGCGTCGCCGCCGCTTCCCCCAGCGGAGCGCTTCCCCAAGCGAGCGCCAGCGAGCGCTTCCCTCTTCCCCGTTCGGTGACGGTTTCTGGTCCGCCCTTGCGCAACGTGCGGCGGGGAGGGCCGTCAACCGTTCGCCACAGGAGGAGGGACCATGCGAGCCACCCGGATCACGCGGTGGGCGGCCGTCGCCGCCGTAGTCACCGCTCAAGGCCTGCACGCTCAAGGTGCACCACCCGCACAAACCGCCGCAGCTCCCGCTGCCGCGGACGCGCAGCCGCCTTCTGTGTGCGGCAACACCGCGAATTGCGTCGAGACCAACGATTTCGCCGCGGTGATCACGAACTTCCGCACGAGCGATCTTCGCGGATACAAGATGATCGACGTCGTCATGCACTTCGTGAACAAAACGCCCAAGTCGCTGGTGCTCGGCTACGTGCAGAACTCGGGCACGATCATCGATGACAAGGGCAATCGCTACGTGGTGTGGGGCGCGAACGGCGTCCGCGGGATGGGCCAGGTGTACGGCGGCACCTTCGATCCCAAGTTCGCCCTCGACGGCGGCGGCAGCGGCGACGCGCAGTTCGAGCTGGCTTGGTACCCGGGCCAGCAGATCTACGGGTTCAATTTCGCGTTCGACCTGGCGATCGACGAGATCAACTCGTACGAGGGCGGCCAGCATTCGTTAGGCGGTGAATTCCCTCTGCACTTCCAGGGACTCACCAACGGCATCGCGTCGAACGGACAGGTGGCAGCGGTCGGCGGTGGGGCGGGCGGCGGAGGCGGCGGCGCAGCAGGGGGTCAGCCGTGCAACAACGGTGGCGCGGCCGGAACGGCGCAGGCTGTAGCGAACGCGACGGGCTCCCAGGCGGCACAGGGTGCGGCAGCGCAGGGCGCGGCGACCGTTGCCCAAGCCACGACTGCCGTGCAGAACCTGACGTCGCTCTTCAGCAAGAAGAAGTCGCAGCCGAACAAGCCGGCGACCAACCCCTGCGGCTCCGCGAGCGGAACGGTGACCCAGTCGGCAGCGGGCAGCGTCGCGAGTCCGACAGCAGCCGCAGGCGGTGCCTCGCACGCACCGGCGAGCGCCTCGACGACGGCGACTCCGGCCAGGGCGACGACGAGTACGGACCCGGCAGCCATGAAGGCTGGGGGCGTTCGCCCCGGCACGACGCCGTCGGTTACCCAGCCGACCACCAAGACTGCGACGTCCGCTACGACAACGACGCCGCCCAAACCGGCGCCGAGAACGGGCAACAAGAAAACGGTGACGCCGGACACGACGACGAAGCATCCGTAACGGGCTCGAGTCGGCTGAGACGCCGCGCCGCGGACTCTCGAAGGCAGAGGGTCCGCGGCGTGGCGCATCGCGACACCTGGGAATGACTTGGCGCTCCCATGGGACGTCGATAGAATTACGCAGCCGTAAGTAGCTGAAAAATCTATCGCTTTCCGCACCCAACGGACGATTTTCGTCTCATGCGACCCATTCGGGTTCTCATAGCAAAACCAGGTCTTGACGGTCACGACCGCGGTGCCAAGGTGGTGGCCGCGGCGCTTCGTGATTCTGGCATGGAAGTCATCTATACAGGCCTGCATCAGACGCCGGAGATGATCGCCAGCGCAGCCGTGCAGGAAGATGTCGACGTAGTCGGATTGTCGATTCTGAGCGGGGCGCACATGACGCTCTTCCCGCGCGTGCGCGAGCTCCTGCGCAAAGCCGGGCGCGACGACATCCTGATCACCGGCGGCGGCATCATCCCCAAGGAAGACATCGAGGCGCTGCGGGAGCAGGGCATCGGCCAGCTCTTCGGACCGGGGACGCCGACCTCCGCGCTGATCGACTACATCAAGGAGTGGTTCGCCGAGCGCGAGCAGCAGGAAGCGTGAGCGCGACGCCACGACTGCGCGAGTTGTCCACCGATTTGCGCGCGCTCGAAGAGCGGCTTCGGTTAGGCGGAGGGGCCGATAAGATCGAGCGCCAGCACCGGCAGGGCAAGCTCACGGCGCGCGAGCGCATCGCGCTGCTCTGCGATCCCGGCGCGCGCTTTCTCGAGGTGGGCCTGCTCGTCGCATACGATCAGTACGACGGCCAGGCGCCCGCTGCGGGTGTGGTGACGGGCGTCGGGATCGTCGACGGCCGCGAAGTGGTGATGGTCGCCAACGATGCCACGGTGAAGGCGGGATCGTGGTGGCCCGAGACTATCCGCAAGATGCTGCGCGCGCAAGAGATCGCGATGCGCTGCCGCATCCCGATCATCTATCTCGTCGACTCCGCCGGCGTGAATCTGCCGTACCAAGGCGGCGTCTTCCCCGGGCAGTACGGGGCGAGCCGGATCTTCTACTACAACTCGGTCATGCGGCGCTACCTGCGGATCCCGCAGCTCGCCGCGGTCATGGGGCCGTGCATCGCCGGCGGCGCATATCTCCCGGCGCTCTCCGACGTGATCCTCATGGTCGAGGGTACGTCGTTCATGGGGTTGGGCGGGCCCAATCTCGTGAAGGGGGCGACGGGCCAGGTGGTGGACGCCGAGTCGTTAGGCGGAGCGCACACGCACACGGAGATCTCGGGTGTCGCGCACTACGCGGTCAAGAACGACGAGCGCTGCGTCGAGAAGTTGCGCTCTCTCGTTTCACGCCTCCCTCGGCCGGTTAGGCAGCCGTGCGACGGTGGCGCGGCGCCGGCGGCACCCGCGGAATCGCTGTACGACCTGTTGCCGTCCGACCACCGGATGTCGTACGAGATGCACCACCTCCTGCGCGCCATCGTCGATCGCGGCGAGCTGGACGAGTTCCAGAGCGACCGCGCGCGCGAGATGATCTGCGGCGACGCGGCCATCCAAGGCATGTCCGTGGGTGTGATCGCCAACCATCGCGGGCTGATCAAGGGCCGCGCGGGCGAGCGGCCGCGCTTCGGCGGCATCATTTACACCGAGAGCGCCGAGAAAGTCGCGTACTACATCGACCGCTGCGACCGCGAGCGCATCCCGCTGCTGTTCGTGCAGGACGTGTCTGGCTTCATGGTGGGCCCCGAGGCCGAGCACGGAGGCATCATCCGCGCGGGCGCGCAGTTCGTCGAGGCGATGGCGACGGCGACGGTCCCCAAGATTGTCCTAACGGTGAATCACGCGTCGGGCGCGGGCTACTACGCGATGGCGGGGCAGGGATTCGATCCGGATTTCATCTTCACGTGGCCCACGGGGCGGATGGGTGTGATGGAAGGCGAGTCGGCGGTACAGGCGGTACACGGCCCGGCGCTCGAGGAGGGGCGCCGTTCCAAGAAAGGTCCCGATCCCGAGCTGGCCACGGCGGTCGATGCCATGCGCGCCGACTACGACCACCAACTCGATGCGCGCTTCGCCGCGGCGCGCGGATACGTGGACGCGGTGATCTATCCCGAGGAGACGCGCGACGTGCTGGCGATGGCGCTCCGCAGCGCGCTCAACAATCCGGGCCCGCACCTGGGCGCGTTCGTACTGCCGCCCCACCTGGGAGAACAACCATGACCCGCGTCGTGCGTGTCGCGAGCGGACAGGGATTCTGGGGCGACTGGCTCGAGGCGCCGCGCCGCCAGGCGGACGGCGGACCGATCGACTACCTCATGCTCGACTACCTGGCCGAGGTGACGATGTCGATTCTCCAGAAACAGAAGGAGCGCGACCCGTCGTTAGGCTACGCACGCGATTTCATCGGCGCGATGGAGAGCGTGTTTCCTGCCGTCGCACAACGCGGCGTGCGCGTGGTGGCCAACGCGGGCGGCGTGAATCCGGCGGCGTGCGCGACCGCGGTGCGCCAGGCGGCGCGCACCGCCGGCGTGTCGCCGAACGTTCGCATCGGCGTCGTCACCGGCGACGATTTGCTGCCCCGCATCGATGCCCTCCTCGATGACGGCCACGCGCTGGCCAACATGGAAACCGGCGAGCCGCTGTCGACCATCCGCGACCGCGTGCTGTCGGCCAACGCGTACCTCGGCGCCCCGCCCATCGTCGACGCGCTCAGGCGCGGTGCCAACGTCGTCGTCACGGGACGCTCGACGGACACCGCATTGACGATGGCGCCTTTGCTCCGGGAGTTCGGCTGGCGCCTCGATGACTGGGACAAGCTCGCGGCGGGCATTGTAGCGGGCCACATCATCGAGTGCGGTGCGCAGTGCTCGGGCGGCAACTGCCTCTACGACTGGCGCACGATCCCCGATCTGGCAAACGTCGGGTATCCGATCGTCGAAGGGCACGAGGATGGCACGTTCGTCATCTACAAGCATCCGAACACAGGCGGGCGCATCGACGTGCACAGCGTGACCGAACAGCTCGTGTACGAGATGGGCGATCCGCACTCGTACATCACGCCCGATGTGATCGCGGACTTCACGACGATCCGGCTCGAGAGCGCCGGCCCGGACCGCGTCCGTGTGTTCGGCATCACGGGGCGGGCGCCCACGGACAAGCTCAAGGTGTCGATCGCGTACCGCGCGGGCTTCAAGGCGTTAGGCACGCTCGTGTATGCATGGCCGGATGCCATGGACAAGGCGCGCCTGGCGGATCGCGTGGTGCGCGAGCGGCTGGACCGCCTCGGCCTGCAATTCGAGACCATCCACACCGAATTCCTCGGTGCGTCGGCTACACACGGCGCGCTCGCCGGCGCAGTGGGCGACGTGCCCGAAGTGCAGCTGCGCATCGGCGTTCGCGGTCCCGACCGCAAGGCAGTCGAACGGTTCACGCGGGAGATCGCGCCGTTGGTGCTGAACGGCCCGCCAAGCGTGACGGGATTCGCCGGCGGACGCCCGAAGGTGGAAGAGGTGGTGGCATACTGGCCGGCGTTGATCGACAAGCGCGTCGTCACACCGGTTGTCACGATGGACGAGCCATGAAGATTCGGCTCTTGGACATCGCGCACGCCCGGTCGGGCGACAAGGGCGACACGGCGAACGTTGGGGTCATCGCCCTTGAGCCGCAGTGGTATCCGCTGCTCGAGCGCGAGCTCACCCGCGAGCGCGTGGCGCGCCACTTCGCGGGCGCGATCACGGGCGGCGTCGAGCGCTACGAGCTGCCGAACCTGGGCGCGCTGAACTTCCTGCTGCACGGTGCGTTAGGCGGCGGCGGCACGTTGTCGCTCAAGACGGACGCGCAGGGCAAGGTGTTCTCCACCGCGCTGCTGCGCCTCGAGCTCGACGTGCCCGACGCCGAGGCACGCCACCTCCGGCTCCCCGGCGCCGGCGGGTGAGCCGGATCCGCGTCGCGGCGGCGGATGGCGTGGGACGCATCACGCTGGCCCGTCCGGAAAAGAAAAATGCGCTCGACCGCGCCGCCGCGGACGAGCTGCTCGCGGCCCTCGCGCGCCACGGGACCGACCCGTCCGTGCGCGCCGTGCTGTTGACCGCCGATGGTCCCGACTTTTGCGCCGGCGCCGACCTCGCCGCGTTGGCCGCCCTCGTCGACGCGGATGACCAGGCCCAGCACGACGACGCGATGGCGTTAGGCAACGTGTTCATCGCGATGCGCGAGCTGCCGGTTCCGGTGGTGGCTGCGGTCCGCGGGCGCGCGCTCGCCGGCGGCGCCGGGCTCGCCAGCGCCTGCGACATCGTGCTGGCCGACGAGGACGCGCGCTTCGGCTATCCGGAGGTGAAAGTCGGCTTCGTGCCGGCGATGGTGATGACGATGCTCCGCCGCGCGGTCGGCGAGAAACAGGCCTTCGACCTGATCGCCACGGGCCGCGTGCTCTCGGCCTGCGAGGCGTGCGATGTGGGCCTGGTGTCGCGCGTCGTGCCCGCCGGCACGCTGGACACCGCCGCGGACGACGTCATGCGAGCGCTCGCCGCGTCGGCACCCGGCGCACTGGCGTTCACGAAGCGGCTGTTCTACGACCTCGATGGCCCGTCGTTCCGCGACGGTATTGCGTTAGGCGCGCGCGTCAACGTCGAGGCGCGCGGCACCGCCGAGTTCAAGGCCGGCGTGCGGCGCTTTCTCGACGCCAGAGCGAAGGGCAGGGAGGGGCGCACACCATGAAGACGCTCGACCTGCTCAAGGTCGTCCTGGTGCTGGTGGCGCTGGCCATCTGGGCCTACGGCGCGCGCACCGGCCGCAACGGCCTCATGATCGTGGGCATCGCGTTCGTGGTCGTCGCGTTCCTGCTGCGATGGGTGAACAAGATCATGCGGCGCCCGTAGGAAGCAGAAAAGATTCGGCCCCCGATCACTATCCTGCACGAGCCAACCGGCGGCGGTCCGACTCCGGTGTATTCGAGAGCGTCCACGAGTTGAAAAGCGGACAAGGCCGGACACTGACGGACAAACCCTGAGAAGACGCTTGTTGGGCGACGGGCATTGCAGTGATCGTCCTCAAAAAGCCCGTTTTGTCCGTCCGTGTCCGGATGTGTCCGCTCTCAAGGTCGTGAGACGCGCCCTGACAGCGGAGGCGGGTACGCCGAAGCCTAACGCCGGACCTCGCTCATCAGGGCGAACGGGTTGCCCTCCGAATCGCGGTACTCGCCGAGCCACAGGTCGTGGTCGCTCATCCGCGCGATGAGCTGCGGGCCGTTGATCTGCGCCACCCCGCGCTCGACGAGCGCCCGAGCGGCCGACTGGATGTCCTCGACCTTGTAGTACAGCATCCCGGCGCCGACGGGCTCGGAATTCGGCTCCGGCATGCCTAACATCAAGCGGATGCCGCCGCAGTCGAAGAACGCCATCCGCTGCGGCACCTCGAACAGGAACTGCATGCCGAGCGCGTCCCGATAGAAGGCCGTGGCGCGGGCGAGGTCGGTGACCGGGATGAGGATCTGGCCGATCTGCGTGAGAGCGAGCGTCGGGGTCGGGGCCGGCATGGGACCTCCCGGAGTGGTGGCGGGGCGAGCGCCAATTAGTTAGTGTTACTAACTACTATGCCCACCCCCGCCCGTTCGCGCAAGAGCCCCGACCCCGATGCCGTCGCCGACCGCATCCACTCGGCCGCCATCCACATTTTGCGACGCGTCCGCCGCGAGGACCCGGGCATGGGCCTGAGCGGCCCCCGCGCCTCCGCCCTGTCCGTCGTCGTCTTCGGCGGACCCATCACCCTCGGCGCCCTCGCCGCCGCCGAGCAGGTCCGGCCGCCCACGATGACACACCTCGTGCGCGCCCTCGAACGCATGGGCCTCGTCAGCCGCGTCGCCGATCCCGACGACGGACGCATCGTCCGCATCGCCGCCACGCGCCGCGGCAGGGCCCTCCTCGAGGCCGGACGCGCCCGGCGCGTGAGCCTCCTCTCGCGCCAGCTGCGCACCTTGTCCAAACGAGACCTCGCCGTGCTCGCCCGCGCTGCGGAGCTCTTGGATGGACTCTCTCATGATTGAGGCTCATCTCCCAAGACCATCTTGGATCGGCAGGAAACCATAACGGTCGAAACGATCTCGAATCAGGCGGGTATTGGCACTGGCTAGGCCCGTCCCGTGTTGGTACAAACGACCCGAAGCACCACTGGGTCGGGCATGTTGTCCGGTTCGGTTGTTGCTGATGTTTGGGTCCAAATGGAGGAGCAGACATGCCCCAGGAGAAGCGCCGTCGCCCTCGCGTGACTCCCGCCGACATCACGCCGGCGGAGGCCGATCGCGACATCCTCGATCAGTACTTCGCCGAAGTGAGCCGGTACGCGTTGCTCCACGTCGACGAGGAGCAGGCGCTCGCTCGTCGCATTCGTCGCGGCGACGACATGGCGCTCGACGAACTGGTGCGGCGCAATCTTCGGTTCGTGGTCTCGGTGGCCAAGAAGTACCAGAACCGCGGCCTGCCGCTGATCGACCTGATCGGCGAAGGCAACGTGGGTCTCATGACGGCCGCGCGGAAGTTCGACCCCGATCAGGGCGTCAAGTTCATCTCGTACGCCGTCTGGTGGATCCGCCAGGCGATCCTCGCGTCGCTTGCGCGCCAGGGTCGCACGGTGCGCGTCCCGCTCAACCGCACGGCCGACCTGTCGCGCGTGATCAAGGCCGCGGGCCTGCTTCGCGACCGCCTGCGCCGCGAACCCACGCCCGACGAGATCGCGCAGATCACCGAAATCCCGACGGAGATCGTGAGCGCGCTCACGGCCCTCAACACGGCTGACGTGCGGCTCGACGCCGCCGTCGGAAAGGACAGCGATCGCGCGCTCATCGAGCGCTTCGCGGCCGACGAGATGCCCGACCTCGAACAGGAAGTGCTCGACCGGTTCCGCAAAGCCGAGCTGGGTCGCGCCTTGTCCACGCTGCCGGCGCGTGACGCCAAGATTCTCGAGCTGTACTTCGGTCTCTCGGGCGACCGCGAGCACACGCTCGATGAGATCGGCAAGATGCTGGGTGTGACGCGCGAGCGCGTCCGCCAGCTGCGCGACCGCGCGTTGCGCCGCCTCCGGCACGGCGCGGTTGGCGCGGCGCTCCGGGACCTGTCGGCGGCGTAGTGCGTACCGAGCGGAACTGAGCTGAGCGGATTGCGCGGGCAATTCCCCGTGGTCCGTCATTCGTTGTTCGTTTCGTGCGTTCCTACCCGTCGTCGGTCATGCGTTGCTCGTGATCAGCGTTGATCCGAGCGAAAATGATGCGACCGAGGCGCGACTGATGATGGACTGTCGCGCCGTCGCCGGATGACGAAGAACGAAGGGCGCAGCACGGGTAGGAAACCACGAAACGAACAACGAATGACGGGTGGCGGTTCACGGCTCGCGGCGCCTTGGGGAGCGGACCGGTACGACGGCCGCTCCCTTCGGGTTAATTTCCTTCGCATGCCCGTCCAGTCCGTTCCCGAGTTGCTCGCTCCCGCAGGCTCGCTCGACGCCGTGCGCGCCGCGCTTGCTAACGGCGCCGATGCCGTCTATCTGGGCGCCGAGCGCTTCAACGCGCGGGACGAGGGGGCGCAGCTGACGCTGGACGATCTCTCGGAGGCGTGCCGGCTCGCGCGGTCGCGCGGCCGCCGCATCTATCTCACGCTCAACACGCTGCTCAAACCGTCCGAGTTGGCGGACGCGCTTCTTCTGTTAGGCGAGTGCCTGGACCGCGGCATCCACGCGGCGATCGTGCAGGATCTGGGACTCGTGCGGTTGGCGCAACAGGTGTACCCCGGCGTCGAGCTCCACGGCTCGACGCAGCTCACGGTGCACGATCCCGACGGCGCGGCTTTTCTGCGGGCGCTGGGCGTGCAGCGGGTTGTGTTGGCGCGGGAGAACACGCTCGACGATATCGGGGTCATTCACCACGCCGTGCCGGGCCTGCTGCTCGAGTCGTTCATCCACGGCGCGCTCTGCATTTCGTACTCGGGCCAGTGTCTCATGTCGGGCATGATCTCGGAGCGGAGCGCGAATCGCGGCTCGTGCGCCCAGTCATGCCGCAAGGACTACGTGCTCACCGACGCCGCGAGCGGCGAGACGCTCGATCGCGGCTATCTCATTTCGGCGCGGGATCTGGCGGCGCACGAGCACCTCGACGCGATCGCGCACGCCGGGATTCACACGCTGAAGATCGAGGGTCGGAAGAAACGTCCCGAGTACGTGGCGACCGTCACGCAGAGCTATCGGACGTCGCTCGACCGGTTGGCCCACGGTGAGCCGTTCCTGCCTAACGCGGCCGAGGGCCGCGACCTCGTGCAGATCTACAGCCGGGGCTTCACGGGCGGGATGTACGGCGGCCGCGCGGGTCGTGACTACGTGACGCGCGACCACCCGGACACCCAGGGCGTGGAGCTGGGCGTGGTGGTGGGCCACGATCGCGCGGCGCACCTGGTGGAGGTGTCGGCGCCGCTCGAGGCGGGCGACGGCATCGCGCTGCTGCCGCCGAACGGCAGACCGGGCGCACCGAACGGCGCCACGGTGGGCGGCGTGCGGACGCTCGCCCAACGGGACGGCATCATCCGCCAAGCCGTCACGGCGCCGCTGCGCGGTCGCGCGCCGATCGGCTGGCGCGTGTTCCGCACGTCGCACGCCGCGCTCGTGGCGCGCGCGCGGGAGAGCTTCGCGTCGGTGATGTCGGCAAGCCATGCACGCCGCACGCGGGTCGACGTCCGCGCCAGCGGTGCCGCCGGCGCGCCGCTCGCGCTCACGTTCAGTGCCGGCGCCGATTCCGCCACCGTGCAGGGCGACGCGCCGCTCGCCCCGGCACGAGCGCACGCGCTGGACGACGCCCAGCTCCGCGAGCAGCTCGGACGGTTAGGCGAGACGCCCTTCGCGCTCGGCGCCGTCGACACGAGCGCGCTCGACGCCGGGCTCTTCGTGCCCGTGCGCGAGCTCAACGACATGCGGCGCCGGGCGGTGGCCGAGCTGCTTCACCGGCGCGGCGCGGCGCGCGACGCGCGGCTGGCCGCGCGACACGAGACAATAGACGCCGCCGTTGCCCACGTGGCCGGTGCGCCGTCCGCGGATGCCGCGCCCGCGGCACCCTACGTGCTCGCCGCCGACGTGCACCGGGTGGACGATGCACGCGCCGCGGCCGCCGCCGGCGCCACCGAGATCGCGTTCGATCCGTTCCTCCGGCACCCGGTGCCGCCGCGCGCGCGGCTGGTCGCGTTAGGCGAAGAGCTCGCGGCACAGGGCATCGCGTTCCGCCTGCGCACGCCGACCATCGTGCGCCCCGAGGAGCGCCGCGACATGGACCGCTGGCTCGACCTCGGTCTGCCGCTCCTGTCTGGACACGTGGGGCTCGTCGCTTCGCTCGGAGGCCAGGGGCGCGACGTCGTGGCCGATTACGCGACGAATTGCTTCAACCAGCACAGCGCATCGGTGTTGTTCGACCACGGCGCGGCGCGCATCGTGCTCTCGGTGGAGCTCACCGTCGGCGAGATCGCGAGCGTCGTCGCACCATGGTCGGGACGCGGGTTCGACGTGGTCGTCTACGGCCGCCCGGAAGGCATGACCATCGAGCACTGCGTCTTGTCTGCCGCGTTCGACCGCGAGCCAACGAGGTGCCGCGACCTGTGCGTGAAGAAGCACCCGTTGGTCGAGCTGACCGATCCGGCAGGCTACACGTTCCCGGTGGCCACCGACAGCGCCTGTCGCAACCGGCTCCTCCATTCGCGGCCGATCGAGGGCTCCGAATTTCTCCCGCAACTGTGGCGCGCCGGCATCCGCGGCTACCGCATGCTCTTCAACCTGCCCGGCGACCCGGTGGCGGACCTCGTCGCCCGAACGCGCGACGCGCTCGACGCGCTGCGCGAGGAGTCCGCTCCTCCGTTAGGCGAGATCCGCGCGCTCGTCGGCACGCGCTTCACCCGCGGCCATTTCATCCACGCCGTGTAATCGATGCGCCAAGCATACCGATGATGACGCCGCCCGCCGCGCATCGCGCGATCGTGCCCCCGTGACCGATTCCTTCTCGCCCGACCAGGCGCGCGACGCCCTGCGCCAGCACTTCGGCTTTCCCGCGTTCCGCCCGGGCCAGGACCGCGCCGTCGCCGCCGTGGCCGCGGGGCGCGACACACTCGTCGTACTCCCCACGGGCGGCGGAAAGTCCCTCTGCTATCAGGTGCCGGCGCTGCTGCTGCCGGGGCTCACGCTGGTCGTCTCGCCGCTCATCTCGCTCATGAAGGACCAGGTCGACGCCCTCGAGGCGCGCGGCCTGCCCGCGGCCTTCATCAATTCGACACTCACCTCCGGCGAGGTATCCGACCGCCTCGCGCGCGCCGAGCGCGGAAAGCTCAAGATGCTGTACGTGGCGCCCGAGCGGTTCGACTTCGGCAGCGCCGCCGAGCGACTCAAGAGCATTGGCGTGTCGCTGCTCGCCGTGGACGAGGCCCACTGCATCAGCGAGTGGGGCCATGATTTTCGCCCGAGCTACCTGCGGGTGGGGCAGGTGCGCGAGCGGTTAGGCGCGCCGCCGACCATCGCGCTCACTGCCACGGCCACGCCCGAAGTGCGGCGCGACATCGTGCGCCAGCTGGGCCTGGAGCGTCCCGAAATCGTCATCACCGGATTCGATCGCCGCAACCTGCGCTACCACGTCGTGCGCACGCGCACCGATCGCGACAAGGACGAGTCGCTCGTCCGCGCGCTGCGCGAGCACGAGGGCCAGGCGATCGTATACGCGTCGACGCGCCGCGCGGTGGAACGAGTAACCCAGATGCTGCGCCGGTCGCGCATTGGCGCGATCGCCTACCATGCGGGGCTCGACGACGACCATCGCCACGACGTCCAGGAAGGTTTCATGCGCGAGGACACGCGCGCCATCGTCGCGACCAACGCGTTCGGCATGGGCATCGACAAAGCCAACATCCGACTCGTCGTGCACTACGCGATGCCCGGCACGCTCGAGGCGTATTACCAGGAGGCCGGTCGCGCGGGCCGCGATGGACTCTCGTCGGACTGCGTGCTGCTCCACGCATTCCAGGACCGCTTCACCCACGAATACTTCATCAAGAGCGCGTACCCCGAGCGCACGATAGTCGAGCGCGTGTACGGCGTCTTGCAGCGCGCGGCGGACCGCGCCGGCATCGCCCCGCTCACCGCGGCGGCCATCGCGGTGCGCTCCGACGGCAGCGTGAAGGAGCGCGAAGCCGAATCCGCGCTGCGATTGTTGTCGCACGCCAAGGCCATCGCCGCCGAGCCGGTGTCGATGTCCAGCGTGTGGGTGCGTCTGCTCGCGACGCCGGCCCGCATTCGCGCGGAGTTAGGCGAAAGCGATGCGGCGGCGCGCGGGCTCTTGCGCGAGCTGTGGCGTGGGGCGGGGAAGCGGCTGTACGACGGCATCCCCGTCTCGCCCGACATGCTGCCGCCGGGCTTCGGCGGCATGAGCGGCGTGCGCGCGCTGCTCGACGAGCTGCAGGACCGCCAGTTCGTGGTGTGGAACGGCACCGGTGGAGGCATCCGCCTCATGGATCACGCGGCACCGCTCACGCGTTTCCGTATCGAATGGGACATCATCGAACGGCGCCGGCGCGCGGAGCTGTCCAAGCTGGACGCCATGCAAATGTACGCGTACACGAAGCGGTGCCGCCGCGCCTTCGTGCTGCGCTATTTTGGCGACCCCGCGGCGCGTTCGGCATGCGATGGGTGCGACATCTGCCTCGGCACACATACCGCGGATGCGGAGGTCGCCGACGTCCCGGCCGTGCGTCGCACGCGGCGCGCGCGCGGGGGCCCCGAACCGGTGCCCAAGCCGTCCGTTAGGCCGGCGGCCGTGCCGCCGGTGCCGCGACCCACGGTGCGCCATGCCGATCGGGCGCCGGCCCGCTCCGACGCCGCCGATCTCCCCGACTTGGGGCCGGGCGAGATCGCGCTCATCGGCGCGCTCCGCCACTTGCGCACCGAGCTCGCGCGGCAGGAGCGCGTGCCGTCGTATTGCATCTTCGCCGATCGCACCTTGGTCGAGATGGCCATCCGCCGACCCGATTCCTTCGATGCTCTCGCGAGTGTTCATGGCGTCGGGCCGACCAAGCTCGACCGGTACGGCGAGCGATTCCTCGCCGTCATCCGGCTTGCCACCGATACCGCACCCGCATCCCAACCACGCTCATGAGCGACCTCCCGTATTTCACTGAACAACACACCGCCGTCCGCGACATGGTGCGCGAATTCGCCACCACCGAGGTCGCGCCCGTGGCGGCCAAGCTCGACGCCGAGGCGAAGTTTCCTTGGGACACCGTCCGGCGAATGGGCGAGCTCGGCCTGTTGGGCGTGCCATGGCCCGAGTCGTTGGGCGGCGCGGGAATGGACTACATCAGCTACATCATCGCCATCAACGAGATGGCGAAGGTGGACGCCTCGCACGCGATCACGATCTCGGCGCACACCACGTTAGGCACATCGCCCATCGTGAACTTCGGGTCGCAGGCGCAACGGGAGCGCTTCGTGCCGTTCCTGGCGCGCGGCCACGTGCTGGGCGGCTTCGGCCTCACGGAAGAAGCGGCCGGCAGCGACGCCGGCGGCACCCGCACGCGCGCCGAGCGCCGCGGGAGCCACTACGTGCTCAACGGCTCCAAGCGCTTCATCACGCACGGCGGCGTGGGCGAGATCTTCGTCGCCACGGCCGTCACCGATCCGTCCGCCGGCCGTCACGGCATCTCGTCGTTCATCCTCACCAAGCAAACGTGCGATCTCGAGGACGCGCGCGCCGCGGGATTCGGACATGAACCGTCGCTCCCGGACATGCGCGGCTTCACCGCCGGCAAGAAGGAAGACAAACTCGGCTGGCGCGCATCGGACACGCGCGAGCTGCTGTTCGAGGATGTCGAGGTGCCGGTCGAAAACCGGTTGGGCGAAGAGGGGAAGGGGTTCATCAATTTCATGCGCACGCTCGACTCGGGGCGCATCGGCATCGGCTCGCTCTCGTTAGGCATCGCCGAGGGGGCATTCGAGCAGGCGCTGCAGTATGCATCCGTCCGCAAGCAGTTCGGCCAGTCCATCTCGTCGTCCCAGGGCGTGCAGTTCCAGCTGTCCGACATGGCGACCGAGATCGAAGCCGGACGGCACCTGGTCTATCACGCCGCGTGGCTCGCCCAACACGGCCAACCATTCGGCAAGGAAGCGGCGATGGCCAAGCTCTTCTGCTCCGAGCTGGCGATGCGCGCCACGATCAAAGCGGTCCAGATCCACGGCGGCTACGGCTACACCAAGGACTATCCCGTCGAGCGCATGATGCGCGATGCGAAGATCTGCGAGATCGGCGAGGGCACGTCCGAGATCCAGCGCATCGTGATCGCGCGGCACCTGCTCAAGACACTCGAGGATTAGTGGACCGCTTCTGAATTT
>JAICLH010000263.1 GCA_025927495.1 Gemmatimonadaceae bacterium | reverse complement strand
TCGAGCCTCGACGTGGAGTCGATGGCCGGGGACGTGGCGCTCGATGTGACGGCGCCGTGGGTGCGGGCGCGCACGGGCGGCGGCCGGCTCGGCATTAGCGGCGCGCCGGAGGACCTGGATGCCGCCACCGTGCGCGGCACGCTCGACGTCGAGCACGCATCGGTCGTGCGCGGGCGGTTTGCATCCGTCGACGGGGACATTCGCTTCACCGGGGAGCCGCCCGCCGGCGGCGTGTTCGAGTTCTCGAATCACGCCGGCGGCGTCGCGCTGACGCTGCCCGACTCCGCGTCGGCGCTCGTGGACCTGTCCACGATCGTCGGCACGATCGCGAACGGGTTCACGCAGGTGCGGCCGGCCGCCGGCGAGAACGGGCGCGGCGGCGTGCTGCACCTGCAGCTCGGGTTAGGCGCGGCGCGGATGACCGTGCGGACCTTCAAAGGCACGATCACCCTCGCCAAGCAATCGCCGTAACGCGGCCTACCAGATGTGCGCGCGCAGGCTGTCGGGACGGACCATCGGGTCGCCGTCCTTGCAGCCCCACGCCGCCTTGAACTCCGGCATGTTCGAGAGCGGACCGTCCACGCGCCACTTGGCCGGTGCGTGCTCGTTGACGTTGACCAGCGTGCGCTGCATCTCGGGCCGCATCTCCTCGCGCCAGACCTGCGCCCAACTGAGGAAGAACCGTTGCTCGGGCGTGAAGCCGTCGATCGGGCCCGGCCGGCCGTTCTGCTGCAGCGATTTCTCCATGGCCAGGTACGCGATCTTGAGGCCGCCGAGATCGCCGATGTTCTCGCCTAACGTAAGCTTGCCGTTGACGTGCGTGTTCGAGTCGACGACCGTGTAGCTGTTGAACTGGTCGACCACGAGTTGGGCCTGCGCGTTGTACTTGGCGGCGTCTTCGGCGGTCCACCAATCGCGGAGGTTGCCTTTCGGATCGAACTGGCGCCCTTCGTCATCGAAGCCGTGGGACATCTCGTGTCCGATGACCGCACCCATGGCACCGTAGTTCACGGCGTCATCGGCGTTCGGGTCGAAGAACGGCGGCTGCAGGATGCCGGCGGGAAACACGATTTCGTTCATCTGCGGATTGTAGTACGCGTTCACCGTCGGCGGCGTCATGGCCCACTCGGTGCGGTCGACCGGCTTGCCCAGTCGCGACCCGTTGTCGGCGCGCCGGAAGGCCGTGGCGTGGTGAAGGTCGGCCAGGTAGCGGCCGGTCTCGACCTCGAGCTTGCTGTAGTCCTTCCACTTGTCGGGATAGCCGATCTTTTTCGTGAAGGCATCGAGCTTCTCGACCGCGCGCCGCTTGGTGCTGTCGCTCATCCAGGTGAGCTGCTGGATGTCGGCGCGCAGCGTGGCGACGAGGTTGTCCACCATTTTGAGGGCGCGCGCCTTGGCCGCGGGCGTGAAGGTGCGCTTCACGTACTCCTGGCCGATCGCTTCGCCTAACACACCGTTGGCGGTGGCGGCGCACCGCTTCCAGCGCGGCAGCTGCTCTTTGGCGCCGGTCAAGTGCTGCGACCACTTGAAGTTTTCATCGGCGAACTTGGACGGCAGCGCGTTGGCCGTGTTGTCGAGGAGATGCCAGCGGAGGTAGGCCTTCCAGGTGTCGACCGGCACGGTGGTGAGCAGCGTGTCGGCGGCTTTGAAGAAATCCGGCTGGGCCACATTGATGTCGGTGACCGTCGGCGCGCCTAACGCGTGCATGATCGCCTGGACATCGAGGTCCGGGGTGAGCTTCTGCATGTCGGCCAGCGGCATCTTGTGGTACGTCGCGTTCGGATCGCGCATCGCGACGCGCGGCATCGAAGCCTGCGCCAACTTCGTTTCGAGGTCCATGATCTTCTGCGCGTCGGCCGAGGCGTCGCTCGCGCTCTCGCCCGAGAGCTGGAGCATGGTCGTCACGTGCGCGACGTACGCCTCGCGCAGCGCCTTGCTCTTGTCGTCGGTGCGGAGATAGTAGTCGCGCTCGGGCAGGCCGAGGCCGCCCTGTCCGGCGTTGGCGATTTCCTCGCTCGAGTTCTTGGTGTCGGGGCGAACGAAAAAACCGAACGGCGCCAGGCCCGCTTGCGCATCGAGCGTGCCCAACGACGCGAGCAGCGACTTGGTGTCGTCGATGGAGGCGATCTCGTGCAGCTGCGGTTCGATCGGCTTCGTGCCTAACGCCTCGATCGCCGCCGTGTCCATGCACGCCGCGTAGAACGTGCCCACCTTCCACTCGCTGCTGCCGGCCTTGGCCTTCGTGTCGCGCACGGCCGCGGCCTCATCATCGAGGATCTGATGGACCACGTCGGTGTTGTGATCTTGCAGCTCGTTGAACGACCCCCATGAGGAGTACGCCGCGGGAATGGTGGTCCGCTTCTCCCAGCCACCATTGGCGAAGGTGAAGAAATCGGAGCACGGAGCGCAGGTCGTGTCCAGGTTCGCGCGGTTTATGGGGTGAGACTTGGCCTCCGTCTGTTGGGCGGACGCGAGCGACGCGGCGCACGCGATCGAGACCGAGACCGCGGTCGCGGTTGTCATGCGAACAAAGCCTGATGTCATGGAAGAGCCCGGTTGAGAGTAGTGTGCCTTGAAGATGCCTGGCGGAAGCATGGATGCAATGCGTCGCGTGCGGCGTGCGGCGTTGACATTGGGGTGCCCGCCCCCTAGCGTACGGGCCATGATTCGCGCGTTGCGCACCCCGTCCTATCGCTATTACTACGTGCCCCGACCCACGGGACGCGAGCGGAGGCGTGTGCGCGGCTGAGTAGCGTGCGACATGAGATCCCCGGCGGCCCGTGGAACGTTCCACGGGCCGCTTTTTTTGTTCCCTCGCTTGCAGGAGCACGATCATGCAGCAGACGACGACCGGCGACGAAGCCGCCACACAAGGTACACCCAACGACGCCGACCTCCCCGCGTTCATCGAGCAGGATTACGCCCGCTACGACTCGGAGGCGCACGCGGTGTGGCGCATTCTCTACGAGCGCCGGATGATGACGCTGCGTGACACGGGCAGCGACGTGTTCCTCAAGGGTATCGAGCGCATCGGTCTCGCGTCCGACCGCGTGCCCGAGATCGGCGACGTCAATCGCCGTCTCAAGGCGCGCACGGGATGGCGCGCCGTGGGCGTGGGCGGATTCATACCCGCGGCGCAGTTCTTTCGCTGTCTGGCGCAACGCCGGTTCCCGACGACGCTCGCCGTTAGGCCGCGGAGCCAGCTCGACTACCTGCCGGAGCCCGACATCTTCCATGACGTGTTCGGCCACGTGCCGTTGCACGCCGAGCCGGTGTTCGCGGACTTCTTGCAGCGATTCGGCGAGTTAGGCGCGTCCGCCCGCAACGAGGAGGAGACGCAGGCGCTGGCGCGCCTCTTCTGGTTCACGGTCGAGTTCGGGCTGATCGAGGAAGGCGAGGGGCCGAAGGTGTACGGCAGCGGGCTCATCTCGTCGCACGGCGACGCGGCGAACGCGTTAGGCCCGACGTGCGAACGCCGGCCCTTCAGCCTCGACGCCGTAGTCGCCCAGCCGTTCGAGATCGACCACTTCCAACAGGTGCTGTTCGTGATCCCGTCGTTCGACGAATTGTACCGCGCCGTGGACGAACTCGGCAGGCGGTTCGCGTCGTGAGCCCGGCCACGGGCC
>JAICLH010000030.1 GCA_025927495.1 Gemmatimonadaceae bacterium | reverse complement strand
TGGATCTCGAGTTCCGCGACCACATCGAGCGCGAGACGAAGGCGAACATGGCGCGCGGGATCAGCGAGCGCGCGGCGCGGCGCGCGGCCCTCATTGTGTTCGGCGGCGTGCAACAGTACAAGGAGGACGTGCGCGACACGCGCCCGTTGCGCCGCCTGGAGCAGTTAGGCCAGGACGTTCGCTTTGCCCTCCGGACCCTTCGACGCGCGCCCGGCTTCTCCGCCGTCGCCATCCTTACGATCGCACTCGGAGTCGGCGCCACCAGCGCGGTGTTCACCGTCGTCAATGACGTTCTGCTGCGGCCGCTACCATTCGAGCAGGCGGACCACCTCTATCTCCTCTCGTACTTGCCGCCTGGGTTCTTCGGTGGAGCCGCCTTGGGCGTGGCCGATCGTCTGTGTCTCGCTTTCGAGCGGGAACAGCGCTCGTTTGCGAGCACGAGCTGCTATCAGCGCGCGCAGTTCACCATCACCGGCGCCGGCCCCGCCGAGCGCATCGACGGCGCCCGCGTGGGCGCGGCCTTCTTCCGGCTCCTCGGCGTCGCGCCGACGTTAGGCCGGGGCTTCGCGCGCGGCGAGGACACACCCGGAGCGGCGAACGTCGCCGTCGTGAGCGACCGACTCTGGCACGAGCGCTTCGGTGGTGACCCGCACGTGGTCGGCAAGACCATCGCTCTCGACGGATCCGTGTACACGATCGTCGGTGTTGCGTCGGCGGGACTTCGCTTTCCGGTTTCGAGCGACATCTGGACGCCGCTCGTCATCACGCTCGATCCGGGCAACACACTCATTGTCGCACTGTTGGGCCGACTCACGCCGGGCGTCAGCGTGGAACGCGCGCAGGCGGAGCTCGGGAACATTGGCCAATCGCTGGGGCATGACGCGCGCGACCATGGACCACCGAGCATGGCGAACGTCGTCGCGCTCAAGTCGGTGGTCACCAAGGGTGTGCAGCGCGAACTCGCGATTTTCGGCGGCGCGGTGGTCCTGGTGCTGCTCATCGCCGGCGTCAATCTCGCCAACTTGCTCCTCATCCGCGCCTCGGCGCGCCGTCGCGAGATCGCGCTCCGCGCGTCGCTCGGCGCGAGCCGCGGGCGCATACTGGCGCAGCTGCTCACCGAGAGCGCGCTCGTGTCCGGCGTCGGTGGCGCGCTCGGCGTTCTCGTCGCGTTAGGCGGTGTGCGTGCGCTGCGGGCGATCGCGCCGGATGGGGCCATTCCGCGGCTCCAGGAGGTCCGCGTCGATGCGAGCGTCGTCGGCTTCGCGTTGGCGGTCGCGGTGCTCACCGGCCTGCTGTTCGGCCTCGTGCCCGCGCTCGAGGCCGTGCGCGGCGATCTGACGCGGGGACTTGCGCTAGGCGCACGCGTCATCGGCCGGTCGCAGACGCGGCTGCGTGGCCGATTCGTGGTCGCCGAGCTCGCGCTGGCGTTCGTGCTGCTGATGGCGGCCGGGCTCATGATCGGCAGCTTCGCGCGGATGCGCAGCGTCGACACGGGCTACGATGCGTCGCGCGTCACGACGATGTCAGTCGATCTTCCGCCCACCGCCTACCCGACGGCAGAGCAGGTGCGGCTGTTCCACACGAACGTGCTTGCTCGGTTGGCCGGAATACCCGGAGTGCAGTCGGTTGGCGCAGTCTCGTGGCGGCCCATGGGAGACATGGGCATCATGGGCGATTTCCGTGTACACGGTGCCACGCCACTTCCCAAAGGTTACACGGTCGATAAGCCCGCCGTCAGTCCCGGCTACTTCCGCGCCATGGGCATTCGACTCCTCGAAGGCAGAGACTTCACCAGCGCCGACGGGCCCGGCACGCCCGGCGTGGTGATCGTGAGCGAGTCGGTGGCGCGCTCGGTGTGGCCGGGCCAGAGCGCCATCGGCAAGCGGATCTCAATGGTAGACAATCCCGGCGCAGGGGATTGGCTCACGGTAGTCGGCGTCGTGCGAGACGTGGTGCAGGACCAGGGATTCGCGCGGCACTCGACCGTCTACATGTCGTACCTCCAGGCGAAGCCCCCGTTCTTCATCAGTCACATGAGCTACGTCGTGCGCACAATGCCAGGTCGAGCGTCCGTTGCCGGCGCAATGCGTCATGCGCTGAGCGGTATCGATCCTGCGATTCCGGCGGAGGCGCTGCAGACGATGAACGCGTCAATGTTGGACTTGGTGGCCGGCTTTGTGTTTCAGACGACCCTGCTCAGCACATTCTCGCTGCTCGCGCTGCTGCTGGCGGCGATCGGGACGTACGGCGTCCTGGCGTACGACGTGGCGGAGCGAACGCGCGAGATCGGGATACGCATGGCGTTGGGCGCGCGATCGGATCGCGTGCTGCGGATGGTGATGGGTCGCACGCTGGTGCTGGCCGGTGTCGGGATTGCGATCGGCGTCATCGGTGCGTTAGGCACCACACGCGTGCTGTCCCGATTCCTGTTCGGCATAAGTCCCACCGATCCGGCGGCATTCGGCGCGACGGCGGCGGTACTGGTGTGCGTGGCGCTCGCCGCGGCCACGCTGCCGGCATGGCGGGCATCACGTGTCGATCCGGTGATCGCGCTCAAGGAGGAGTGAGTCGAGCGGCGTAAGGCGCGGCGCACAATTGTGGCCCGATGGCTACCTTGAATCGACCAAGACCGCCATCGCGGACCACACATGACTCGCTCGTGCCACCCCTCTCACGTTCTCGTCGTCGTCGCGACGCTCGCCGCGACGACGACGGCGCTCCACGCCCAACAAACACCGCCGGCGGCTGCCGCACGATGGTGGCACGACATCACCGTCATTGCCGACGACAGCATGCACGGTCGGCGCACCGGTACAGCGGACTACGTCGAGGCGGCGCACTACGTCGCCAACCAGTTTCAGGCGGCCGGGCTCGCGCCTGGCGGCACAGACGGATATTTCCAGACGGTGCACTTGGCCGATGCGCGCGTCGTACCGGAGAGCTCGAGCGTCGTGCTCGAGTCGGCGGGGAAGAGCGACACGCTGCCGCTTCGCGTGCGCATCACGCCATCGTCCACCGGCACCGTGGATGGCTCGCTGGTGTTCATCGGATACGGTCTCGCCTTACCGGGCGTACACGACGACCTCGCGGGCGTCGATCTGCGCGGCAAGGTTGCGGTGTACCTCGATCGGATGCCCAAGGGCCTCGACGCGACACTGTTCGCGCACGGGCGCGCGTCGCGGTGGAAGGAGCTCGAGCGCCGCGGCGCAGTGGCCGGGCTGGCGATCGCGGACGCTCCACCGCCTAACGGGAATCGGCCGCCGGCGCGGCCGGCCACTCGCCCGGTGATGGGGCTGGCGGACGACTCCCTCGAGCGCGGCGTGCTCGTGAGCGTCGGAGGCGAGGACGCCGAGCAGCTCTTCGCCGGATCGGGACACACGTACGCCGAGATGATCACGCTGTCGGACTCACAGAGGACGCTCCCGACCGTGCCGCTCGAGCCGCGGTTGCACGTGCGCCTCGACGTGCAGCGCACGCCGGTGGATGCGCCTAACGTAGTCGGCATCCTGCGCGGAAGCGACGCCACCTTGCGCGGCCAGTATCTCGTCGTGAGCGCGCATCTGGATCACTTGGGCGTCGGCCGACCGGTAAACGGCGACAGCATCTACAACGGCGCCATGGACAACGCGTCGGGTATCGCGACGCTGCTCGAAACCGCGCGGGCGTTCAAGGAGAAGCACGTTCGGCCCAAGCGCTCGGTCATCTTCCTCGCTGTCACCGGCGAAGAAGAAGGCGAGCTCGGCTCCGCGTACTTCGCGCTGCATCCCACCGTGCCGGCGTCCGGCATCGCGGCCGATCTCAACACCGACATGTACCTGCCGATCCAACCGCTCACGGGCGTGTTCGCCTACGGCTGGAACGAATCGGATTTAGGCAAGGACATCGCCCCGGTGTTGCGGAACCATCACCTGGCGAACCTCGAGGATCCGGAGCCGGAGCAGGTCCGCTTCATCCGCAGCGATCAGTACAGCTTCATCCAACGCGGCATCCCCGCGCTCGCGTTCAAGGTGGGCTACACGAAGGACTCGCCCGGCGATTCGACCGTGACCACGTGGCTCGACACGCGATACCATAAACCGTCGGACGATGTCATGCAGCCGGTGAACTTTCAGACGGCCATCGCGTTCGACGCGATGTATTTCGACATCGTGCGCGCCGTAGCCGATCGGCCGACCCGACCGGCGTGGTATCCGCGGAGCGTGTTCGCGTCGATCAAGCGGCCTGGCCAGTAGTCGCCTCGCGGCGCTACTGGGATCTCACCCGGTCGAGGACGAAGCGGATGGCCATCTCGACGAGCGCGGGCTCGTCGCCGGCGATGTCGTGTCCGCTGCGCGTCGTCACGATGTGAATGGCGTTCCGCGACCGGCGAAACCACTCGTCGTGCATGGCGCGCCAGAGATCGTGTCCGCGTCTCGTGTCGTTGATGTATTGACTCGAGTCGTTCGAGCGCATGCTGGTGATGATCGCCATCGGGATGTCCGGCAGCGGCGTTAGGCCGGGCACGGCGCCCGCCGCCTGAATCTTCATTGTCTCGCGAATCTCGGCGGCGCGTGCGCCCGGCGGCGCATGCGCCGCCATCGAATCGAACACGGCGCGAAAGGCGGACCCATACGTGCTGTCGATCGCGGCCCACTGTTTCACTTGCTGCTCGTGCGTGGCGTCGACGAGGACGAGTCCGGCCACGTCCTGCGGATAGGTCGAGACGTACAGCCGGGAGATGATGCCGCCGTACGAGTGGGCGACGAGAATGTAGGGCGGCTTGATGGGCAGCGCGTGCAAGAGCGCGTGCAGGTCTTGCACCTCGCGTGCAACCGAATGGTCGGGCGATCCTGCGTCCGAGCGGCCGAATCCGGCGCGAGAGTACGCGATAGTCGTCGTGAATTCCGACATGGTGTGCGCCATCGGCAGCGATGTGTCGAGCGAATCGGCGAGGCCGGTCTCGAAGACGACGGCGGGACCGCCGCTCCCTTCGCGCACGACGTCGAGGCGGTGGTCGCCCACCGACACGAGCTCGTGGCGTTGGGCGGACGCGGTGCAGGGGAGCGCGAGAAGAATGGCGCCGACGAGGCCGAGCCGCGTGGCGCCGCGCCGCGCGCTCAACCGCCGCTCCCGGGCAGGCGCAGCGGCCGCGTCTTGGTGAGCGCCTCCCAGTGTTCTTCGGCGATCTGGCGCTGGATCTGCTCGATGCGGTCGGTGAGCTCCTTGGCGGGCGTCGCGTTAGGCGCGTGCACTTTCCCGAGGGCGATGAAGCTCTCCATCATCGTCTTGTAGGCATACGGCGAGTAGCCGGCCTTGACGGCGATCTCCGCACCTAACGAATCGCAGCGGTACTCGAGCACCTGGCCGTAGCTCGCGCCGAACTCGCCCCACCGCCACTGCGACGCGTTGGTCACGTCGCGGTGCGTGCTCGTCACGAGGCTGTCGATGCGGCGCGAGACCTGGCCGTTGTCGATGTGCTCGATCTCGTGCCCGATCACCGCGGCCGCCTCGTCCTCGGTGCCCATGTACGAGAGGATGCCGCCCCAGATGACGATGTGCCCGCCGGGCAGCGCGAACCCGCTCTTGATGCCGGGGTGCGGATCGAAGTGGATGGTCCACGGCAGCTTGCGCTTCGTGTAGCGGCCGAGCGAATCGGCGATGCCCTGCAGGTAGGCCTGGATGCGTTCGCTCTCGGGAGTGGGCTGGATGCCGCGCGTGCTGTCGAACTGCTTCGCGAGCGCGGCGCCGAGCGCGATCTCCTGCGAGTCGGTCGCGGAGAGTGCGAGCGGCGCAGCGACTGGTCTCGCGCCGGCGTGCGCCCGCGTGCCTAACGCGAGCGCCGCGCCGACGGTGAGCACCAAGCTGCTGCACAGAACGAACCTGCGGCTCATGATGTCCTCTGGTGAGAACCTGGAGAGTGGCGCCCCGCGCGTGAGGTCGTCCTGCGTTGCTTCACGCGCGCGCGCCTCGGCGGGTCGACCAACTTCCAGAACAGCCGCTCGCCGATCACCGTCACCTTGTGACCCTTCGCGGCAAGACGGCGGACCTCGATGAGCTTCGAGCCGCCATCCTTGCCGGCGATCTGCTGTTTGTTAGGCCGGCCGCGAATCAGAATGTCGGTGGTACGGCCGGGCGCGGACTGGACGATCGCACCGGCTGTCTTCGCGGCGGCGATCGCGGTGTCCCGCGGCCGCACGAGAAATCCCGTGAACGAGATGCGCTTGCCGTCCAGATGATCGACGCGGCCGAGCCTCGGCTGCTTCGGCCGCTGCCTCAGCGCTTCGATCAATTCGCTCGCCGCCCCGTATCGCTTGCCGCGCGATCCGAGGCACCGATGGATGACTTCCTTGAGATGGTCGCTGCAGGGGAGGTTGCGGACGTCTTTGCTCCGCATCGGACCCGCGATCTCGCCGCGCAACAGCATCGAGGCCAGCAGCCCGATCTGGTAGATGTCGTCCCGCTTCTGCCACCGGCGCACCCGGCCCCACGCGATCTCGTTAGGCGCATGAAAGGCGTTGAACGCGTCGGCCGTCACGCCGCGACGTCCGACCTGGTGCGCCGCGATCCCGAAGTCTCCGAGCTTGAGTTTTTCCCCTTCGCACACGAACACGTTGAACGGCGTCAAGTCGCGGTGCAGCGCCTGCCCGCGGTGCAGCGCGTCGAGCACGCTCAGGATCGCGGCGATTTCGCGGCGCACGAAGCGCTCCGATTGCGCACCGACGCGGCCGAGCCACGTGCCAAGGTCGCCGTGCTCGGCGTACTCCATCGCGAGGCAGTAGCGCATCTCGCCGTTCACGGTTTCGACGAAGCGATCGACGATTCGCAGCGCGCGCTCCTGACTCGCGAGGAGCTCGGCGAAGTACGCCTCGCGCAGCCAACCCGAGAGGCGATTACTGACTTTGATGCAGACCGTGGACTCGTCGCCCGATGCGAGCGTCGTGGTGGCGAGGTAGACCTCGCCGAATCCGCCCCTGCCGATCAGCCGATCCAGTCGATACGTGTGTCCCGACTCGGAGCTGTAAGACGTGGCGCCGGATTCGAGCGTGGGCGGCCGGGGGCGTTCCGGCGTAATGCGCCGGGTGTGCCGCGAAAGAGTGCCGCGAGCGTGCTGACTCGACATTTGAGCTCCCCGCTCGGGAGACAGTGGCGTTCACGCTGAACCGGGGGATGATAAGCGCTGATCACGAACACCGCATGTCGGGCGACGGGTTGGAAATCACGAGACGAACAACGAATGACGGACCTCTGGCTGCCGTTGTGCGTTACAGTGCATCGACTTGCCGCCATGCGCAGTTCACTCGATGAACATCAGCTTCAGGCCGTGTTTGCCCGCGAACGCACGCGCGTTCGTCTGGATCGTCATCCAGTCCGCGCCCGTCAGCTTGGCCTTCCCGCCGCCGGCCTTCGGCACATCGTCCTTCCCGGACACACAGAGCGTCGTGACGCCGCCGCGAAACGCGAGCGGCTCGAACAGGTGCGCCTCGAGCAGCAATGCTTCCCTGTCCGTGTCGGTGAGCTGCGCGCCGCGCAGGCAGCTATTCAACAGATCGACCCGCATGGCCGGCACGGCCTTGAGGAACACCGCGCCTAACGTGTCGTACGAAATCTGATCCTCGGCGCTCACGTGCGCGTTGCCGGCAATGTTGCCGAACGTGTCGCCCGCGAAGTACAAGGCGTCCCGCTTGAATTTGTCGTTCAGCACCAGAAAGCTGTAGCCGTACCGGGTGGTCGATCCGTGCGGCCGGCGCCCGTAGTTGAGCGCCGCGAAAATCTGCTTTGTCTTCGGATCGAATTGCGGGTTGCTCGCGGTGTACTTGCCGGCCGCCGTCTTGTTCAGCGCACCGGGCGCCATCTTGTGGACGGCGTCGCCAACGCCGCGGCTGCTCGGAGCGAGTCCGCGCGCCGGCTGCTGCGACTGCTGGATCTTGATGTCGTACTTCTGCCACTGGCCGCCCAACCCCTGCATCTTGAAGTCGGCGTCCACCGCGCTCTTCGGGAACGTTGCCGCATCATCAGCGGCCACGCGGAACGAGGCCGGGTTGAGCGCCGAGTCGGCCAGCTGCATCACGCCGCCGCTCACCGCGCGCTCGTACATCTGGGTGTAGGTGTCGTAGTTGTTAGGCGTCATGAACCAGCGCGGCGCTTCCAGATTGATGGTGAGCGCCGCCGATTGCAGCCGCTCGGTCATTTGCATGAACGCATCCTGGAGCTGCTGCCGCGACGCTTTGCGCAGCGACGGCTCGGCTGCTTTGAGGGCGTCCAGCGTCGGCGTGAGCAGCTTCGAGATCGCACGGCGATTGATGTCGACGATCCGCGCATTCACGAACGCATGCTGCACCGCGTTCGCTTTGGAGCCGGGTGTCCAGGGCTGTTGGGCGCCGTCTGGCATGGAGCCTCTGTCGTGTATGTGGTTGGTGTGGGTCGGTTCCGCTCAGCGAGCGTCACGGGGCGCAGGTGTCAACCTGCGGCGCCCCTCGACGTGTGACCAGAGTTTCTACTGTACCACTTTGCTCACGCAGGAGAAACCCGAGAAAAATCCTTTTCTGAGGATCGGTGGGACGTTGTTGAGTCCTACGTCGAGCCCCACTTTGGCGCCGGCGCTGTTCCCCGGGATGCTCCACTCGGCGCGATAGTCGGTGGCCGTCGGCTCCCACGACGCCGCGGCGCCGAAGAGCTGGAAGAGCGCCCACGTGCCGTGAAAGCTCGCGACATTCTCCCACGACGTGCCTTGCTCGATCGCGATGGTCGCCTCGCTCGACGGCTGGAACGTCCATGTGAACAGGTGCGGCTTGACCGCGGCTGCGTAATCTACGGTGAGGCCGTCGCCCACCACGCGCAAGCGCCCGCTCTGCGGCATCAGGTAGTTCGTCAGGTTGAGCGTTAGGCGCGCTTCGTTGGACCCGGCGGGAAACATCGCTGCCGAAAACTGCGCGGCGCGGTTGAAGAACGAGAGGAACGCGGGGTTCACGCTCAATGTGCCGCCGGACTTGGGCGTGAACGCGTTGCCCTGTGCCTGGATGACGCTTTGCAGCGCATCGTTGTAGTACGTCCAGAGTGAACCGGTGCCCGGCTTGAACACGGCCGCCACTTCGTCCAACGACGCCTGGATCTGCGACTGCTCGTTGAACGGATACTTCGCGAAGAGCGCGGCATTCTTCGCGCAGAACGACTGACCCTTTCCGTTGACCTGGCCGGCGCCGTAGTTGCGCAGATACGGGTCGATGCTCGCCAGCGGTTCGGTGAGGAGACGCTGGACGGCGGTCGCGACCGCGGGCTCGCGCCCGACGACGAAGCCCTGGGCCAGCTTCTGCGCTTCGCCGCGCGCCGCGTTGGCGTTCTGCGTCGCGTTGGCGATGGCGCCCTCCGATTGTCCCGGTGGGGCGGTGGCCACTTGGCCTAACGATCCCTGCAGCGTGAGCAGCGCGGCCATGTACGGTTGCACCGATTGCCCGATCAATTTGTCCGTTTGTCCCGGCGGCACCACGACGTGTGCCGGCTGGAGCGCGTTGCCGATCGACGTGTCGGTGTTCGTGTTCTGTGACGCGATCGAGATGAGCGACAGGAGCGGCGACTGATTGCCGGACAACTGCGCCAGTTTGGCCGCGGCGTCGCTCACGTTGCCGTAGCGGGTGACGCTCGCGCCCTGCAGGTAGTCGCGCCAGGCGGCGATGTAGTCGCTCTCATAGCGCGCGCGCAGGTCCGCCAGCGCCTTCGTTTTGTCGACCTGGCTCGTCGGCTCGTCGCCCAGTACCCAGCGCTCGCCCTGGAAGAACCGGTCGGCGCTGCCTAACGCCTTCTGCATGGCCGCGTAGCCCGGCTTCGTGTATGCGCCGCGGACCGTGACGCGGTCCACGACGTACGCCGCCGAGCCCGGGACCATCTTGTTGAACTGGATGGCGGCGTGGCCGCTGTCGGCTTCCGCCAGCATCGCCTGGTAGATCGGCTCGATGCCCGTGAACTGCCGCAGGAACGAGCGGGCGCGTCCGACGAGCGCCGTGTCCGCCGGAACGGAAAGCGGGTCGCCTAACGGGAGCTCACGGGCGTAGAACGCGAACTGGCGCTGCGCCAGCTGACTCTGCGCCGTGTCCGGCGCGCGCACCACGGTCCATTGCGTGAGCAACACCGGCGCCAGAAAATCCTCCGTGCTGCGCTCCGGGTTCGTGGTCGTGATCAGGTACGCCTTGAGGACGCGGTACGTGCTCCCGTAGTCGTCGGTTGGACGCGGTGTCGGCGGCACGGCGCGCAAGGATGACTCGAGCGCGGCGCGCGTATCCTCGAACAACAGCTTGTCGTACGACGCGAAATACGCCCGCCGCGCGTCGGGGAGCAGGGCACCGCCGGTGTACAGGCCCCACCGCAGGTGGGTCGGCGGGCCGTTCCGCTCGTAGTCGCGCAACAGCTGGAGCTGCGTGCGCAGCGTGTCCAGGCGATGCAGGGTCTCCACCGCCGGCGCCGCGGCGCCGGCCGGCGCGAGTCCCATCGCCACGCGGGCCTCGGCCGCCGTGTCGCCGGCGAGCGTGCGGTTGCCCGACCACGACAGCGTGAAGCCTAACGCGACCACCACGCCGGCCGCCGTGGCAAGGCCGAGCGCGACACGCCGCAGCGTGTTCACCCGCGTGCCGCCGCGCGTCACGTTCATCGCCGCGCGGTCGCCTAACACCACCTCCGTGAACAGGCGGCCGAGGAACACCCACTGCGGCACCTTGCGCGTGGCCGCGGCGGGCGCCACCGCGCGGGTTTGCACCGCCAACTGCTCCGCGCGGAACACCGCCGTCGCCGAGCGCGCTTCGCCGCGCGGCTGCATCGCGGCCGCGGCCGCGGCGGGCGCGGCGTCGTTGATGAACACCGGCCGCACACCGGCAAAATAGTAGCCGCGCAGGAACGGATTCACCTGCAATTGACTCGGCCGGCACAGCTCGACCAGAAACTGCGTGATCACCGCACCGGTCTTGCGCAACTCGCGCGGAAACTCGTACGCGCCGGGCTTGGGCTCGACCGCCGCCTCGCGGCCGAGCACCTGCAGCCGCTTGTCGGCGAGCGACACGAACAGGCGCTGGAACGAGTCCGCGATGCGCTTCGATTGGCGGTCCGCGTAAAGACCAACGGCGCCGACGTCCGCCGGCAGCGTCACACCCACCACGTCGCGCGCTTCGTCGTTCGAGAAGTTGCGCACGTAATCGGCGAAATACGCGATGCGGTCGGCCTTGGTGAACAGGACGTAGACGGGGAGCCGGATGCCCAGCCCGCGCGACAGCTCGCTCAAGCGGTCGCGCAGCATGCGGCCTAACGCAACGGCCTGCTCGCTCGCGCCCGGCTGCACCAGGTGGTCGCAGCTCAGGCACACCATGGCCAGCCGCGGCGCCTGCGCGCCGCCGCCGAACACCGCCCAGAGCCGCCGCGGCTGCACGTGGCGGATGAGGCGCGCGAACCGCCCCGGATCGGCGGCCAACGGACCGCCCGCTTCGACGAACACCGTGTCGCGCGCGTACCAGACGTTCACGCCCTTGGTCGGCGCGACGGTCTCGTCGCGCGACACGCCGCCTGCCAGGAGCTCGGGCTCGAGACCCGACCGGACGACCGTCGTGGTCTTCGCGCTCCCCTCGGCGCCTAACAGAATGAGCATCGGGGATCGCGCCAGCGACCCCGCACCCTTGCCCCCGGCACGCGCCGCGGCGAGCTGCGCGCGGGCCGCGTTCATGGCCGCATCGATGTCGTCGGTGCGGGTGCCCGCCGCCGTCGCCGGCGCGAGCTGCCGCAGCAGATGCCACACGACGAAGCCGGCGGCGATGGCGCCCAACACCCACAACCCGGCGCGGAAGACCCAGATGTCGGGCGACTTGAGACGCAACGCCCCCGCAAGTAGCCAGACGAGGATCACGAAGACGATGAAGACCGCGGACGCGATCAACCAGATTTTCGCCTTACGCGACATGGCGGAACTCGAACGACGGAGACGGAACGCGCGCGCTCACCGGGCCACCTGCGCGGCTGCATCGTGCACGGCGGAGATGCTCGTGCGGAGCGAGGCGGAATAGACAGCGAACAGCGTACCGGCAATGATGAACACCGCGACCATGGCGATGCCTAACCGCTTGGACCAGACGTCGCCGCCGACGCTCGGAATGTCGCCGGCCGGCGGCTTCCACGACGGCGACAGCTCAGCGAACGGTCCGCGGATGCGCTGCATCTTTTCGGCGACGCGCGACATCAGCGCATGCAGCTCGCCGCCCTCGGTGGCGCTGTACCGCCCATGGAACCCGAGCAGCAGGCAGAGCTGGAACACCTCGAGCACGTCGGCGAGGTCCTCGGAATCCGGACGCGCCAACAGATACTGCAAGTTCTGGAAGAACAACTCGCCGCCCAGGTGCCCCCCGAAGATTTCGTCTTGCAGCGGCTTGCGCGGCCAATCCGCGAACATCGGTTGCGTGGAGTTGAGCACCGACTCGTCGAGGAACGTGACGACGCCGTACAACACGAGCCGCACGTCTTCATCGGCATAGCCGGCTTGCCGCGCCTGCTGCTCGGCCGCGCCCATTACCTGCTTCATGTGCGCGCGGAACGATTCGGCGTCGGCGGCCACCTGCCGGTTGGCTCTGAGCCTAACGGTGGCGGTGAGCACCTCCTGCATCGCGAGCGCGAGCTGGCCGCGCCGCGCCGATGGCGCGACGGCTGATGGGGCCGGCGCCGGTGGAGCGAGAGTTGGAACGGGGATGGTCATTCAGCGAAAATCCTCGATAGCGCGACGCGGCGCAATCACGACTCGAGCAGCACGAGCACCTGCACGTCGGCGCCGGGCAGCGCGTCGGGAACGTACACGCCGATTTCGCGTGTCTGAACGAGCGTGTCCCAACACGGACCCGCTTTGCTGATCGAGAAATATTGGGAGTCGACGCGCGGCGAGATGGCGGCCGGCGGCGCTTGGACGTACTCGAGCGTGAGTCCGGGATAGGCCCGTTTCACGAGCTCGGGTGTGAACTTGGCCGAGCACACTTTGACGAACCGCGGCACGCGCGTGATGGTCTCGGCTTCACCGACGCTCGAGCGCACGCCCAGGAACCAGCGCGCGCGACCGAAGCAGCGCGTATCGTCGACGGGGCCGGTGTACATGAACGCCGACGTCGAGCGCAACGGTACCGACACGCAGTTGGTCGGAATGATGACGTCGAGGTTGGCGCGGATGTGGCGGTCGAGCGCGTCGAAACATGCATCCAAGTGGTCGTGGTCGTACGATGGGAGCGCGCGCGGGTGCGCGTCGAGCGAGAACGTGCAGAGCGCCCCGGCGAGCCGCGACAACTCGGCGTACACCTGCTCGGGCCGCGACCGCTTGACCTGAAGATGATGCCGAATCGGGCCTAACGCCGAGTGCACGGCGTGCATCAGCCAGAACATCGCGACTTCGTGGCTCGCCCAGTCGCCTAACGATTGACGTCCGGTGCCCGACCCTAACGCCGCGCTCTTGGCGTCCAGCATCTCGACGAGCCGGCCGAGCATCGTCATCAAGCGGTCGCTGGCGCCGATCTGCAGGAGCGGCGGGATGTAGTCGGCGTCGTAGACGAAGCTGCCCATGCCGTCGCGGCGCACGCGCGCAACGGCCAGCGACACGGCGCCGTCGTCGATCGAGCTGTCGAGCGCGAGCCGGAAATTCTTGCGGCCGAGCGTGACAGGCTTCTCATCGTGTCCGGTCGTCTCGTCCAACATCAGGTGACGCTCGGACACGTAGCGCGCGCCGCGTCCATCGGTGGCTGCCGCGTCGGCGGCAATGCAGTTCGCGGCGTCACGCCGATACGGCGCAATCGTCAAGTAGACGACGTGGCTATCGGCCGTGGGCGAGAACAGCTCGCCGATGGCGAGCGGAGGCGGCGCGGCGTCGCCATCGGGAATGTGGAACGGCATGCCGTCGGGCATGACGCCGCGGGCGTGAATGAGCGAGACAGTGCCGTTTCGCAGGGCATTGGCATCGAGCTCGCACCCGATGAGTCCATAGGGCGCGAAGAACAGGTGCGAGACCGCGAACTGGATCGAGTCCTCGAAGTATCGGTTCTGCGCCTGAAAGTGATGTTGGGCCAGGTGCATGCCCTCGCGCCACACCACTCTGGAGAGTTGCGTCATGAGTGTCCTGAGCCTGCCTCGCTCGACTCGATCGCGCTTGGCCGCAAACGGCGACGTCGAACGGCCGTGTCGGTTTGCGCGTGAGATGCTTTTCCAGCTATTGTAGACAATCCGGGTGAGAATTGGGTGTGCAGTGATTCGTGTCGCCGCTCGACCGCCGCCCGGCCGCTCGAGGCCGCCCGGCGGCGCGAGTGCCCTAACGTATGACCCACCACCAGTCGATGACAAGCGCCGAGTTCAGCGCCCGCTATCAGCTTCTCAAGCCGGTTGCCGACGGAAAAGTCCGCACGCTCAACGCGTTGGCGACGGCGAGCGACAAGGTCGTGATGGTGCACTATCTCGCCGGCACCACGGACGAGAATAACGCCATGCTCGCGCGCGTGCGCGCCCTGCCCGAAACCGAGCGGCTGAAATTGATCGAGACGCTGGATGTCGAAGGACATCCAGTTGTGGTCACGCAATTTCTCCAGGGTTTCGAATCCCTCGACGTGTGGATGTCGTCGCATACGCCTGGGGGAGCTGCGAAGCAGATCAAGGTGAGGATGCGTCGGCCCGACGAGCCACAGCCCCGTTCTGGATCGACGCAGCCCATTCGCGCGGGAGGCGGCGGAGTCGGAAAGGTCGCGCCGCCTCCACCGCCACCGCCGCCGGTCGCGCCGCCGCCTACGGCGGCGCGCGCGACCGGGTCGATGACGCAGCCGATCGCAACCCCCAAGGCGCCGCCGGCACCACCACCGGCTCCGCCGGTGGTGCCGCCGCCGCCGCCCCCGCCGGCTCCCGCCAGGCAAGGGGGCGAGTTCACGCGGCTCTTCAATTCGATGACGGGAAATCCGGCGTCCGCTCAACCGGCGGCGCCGAGTCCACAACCGCCACCGGCTCCGCCGGTGACGCCGCCACCCGCGCCGCCCCGCCCCGCGACGCCGCCGGCAAGCGTTGGTCCAGCGCCGTCTCCGCCGCCGGCCGCCGCGCCCGGCGAGTTCACGCAGATCTTCCAGCGGGGCGGTCTGTCGTCGGGTCCCGATCGTCCGGCGCCCAGTGGACCGCTCTATTCGCCGCCGGCCCCGGGCGTGACGCCGGCAGCACAACGACCGGCGATGCCGACTCCGCCGTCGCCAGTGTCTCCGCCGCCCTTCATGCCGATGCCGGGCGTGATGCCGCCAACGGCACCGGCTCCCGCGAGCGCGACCGGTATGATGAGTGCGCCCAAGCCGCGGGCGCCCGAGCCGACGCCGGTAGTGGTGCCGCCGGTCTCACCGCCAGCGCCGCCGCGGGCGCCGGTGATTCCTGAGCCGCGGTTTGGCGCGGTGCCGATGCCGTCGTTCCATCCGGTGGCGCCACCCTTGCCGCCGGCACCGCAGGTGCCGCGCACGCCGTCGGTGCCGCCCGCGCCGAACTTCGGTGTGTCGCCGGTGCCGTCGAGTCACCCGTTAGGCGCTCCGCCGGCAGCACCGCCCGCTCCCGGCGCACCGATGATCCCGGTGCCGACGCTGCCGCCTCCGGTCTTCGCCGCGCCCGCCGCGTCCGCGCACGTGCCGAGCGAGTTCACGCGCATCCTGAATTCGGCCACACCGCCCGCGGTGCCGGCCGTCGGTGCCGCGCCGCCGGTTGCGATGCCTAACGCACCGTCCGCCCAGCCGGCGCCGCTGCGCAAGCCGTCCTACATGCCGTTGGTGATCGCGCTCAACGTGATCGTGATTCTCGCGATCGCGCTCGTGGCGTACTTCATCATCAAAAAATAGCCTCGGCCATCGCCTAACGGTTGGAAGGTAGTACCACGAGGAGCTCGAGCTGCGGACTCGGGAAATCCGATGGCACGTACGCAGCCAGGTTCCGCGCCCGCGTGATCGCACCCCACTCGCTCCCGCTCTTGCCCACCTGGAAATAGTGCGAGCTCACCTTGACGGGTACGGCGGGCGGCGGATTGGGCGTGTACGTGAGCGGCACGCCGCCCAACGCCTGACGAATGAGCAGATCGATCCGATCCGCCGATGAAATCTTGATCAGCGCCGGCGCGCGCTGGATCAGATCGGCCGGACTCATGTTCGCGTCGATCGCCAGATACAACTGCGGCGCGGTGAAGTACTTGTCCTGATCCAGCGCGGTCGCGTAGATCGACTGCTGCACCAATCGCAGCGGCAGCGACACGCAATTGGATGGCACCACCGTCTCCAACAGCATCCGCAGCTGCTCGTCCAACGTCGTGAAGCACGACGTGAGATCGTCGTGCTCGTACGCCGGCAGGTCGCGCGGGTGCACGACCGTCGAGAACGTCGTGAGCGCACCGGCTAACGAGAGCATCGCCGTGAACAGCTCTTCCGGATGTCCGCGTTTCGTCTCATAGAGATGCCGGAGCTGCGGGAAATACGTGTTGATCGTGTACAGCAGCCAGAAGCTCGCCACGTCCGCGATGCTGAAGTCGGCGAGACTCTGATTCTTTTGCCGGCGCGTCCCTGCGAGCACGCTGCTGCGCGCCGACAGAATTTCGACTAACCGGCGCGCGATCGCGATGATGAACTCGCTCGCGCCGATGTCGATGAGCGGTGGCACGAATTGCGGGTCGAGCGACAGGTCGCCCGTGGCCGAGCGACGAATGCGAGCCACGCGCAGCGTCGCGTTCCCCTCGAGCGACTCGCCTTGCACCAGCAGCCTGAAATTCTTCTTCGCAACCTGGATCGGCTTCTCGGCGAGCCCCGTATTCTCATCGCGGCGCAGCACGACCTCGGCGGCATACCGCGCGCTCGAATCGCCCGGTTCGACCGACACGTTGTGCCCGCTCGTCCGATACTCCGGCACGGCGAGATAAATGTCCAACTCCGTCTGGTCCTGCTCCCACACGCCCTCGAGCACCTTCGGCGCGGGAGCGGAATCACTCAGCGGGAGGTCGAACAACAGACCATCGGGAAAAATTCCGGCCGCCTGCGAAATCGCGAACGAACCGGCCGCGAGGGCTTCGTGATCGATCTCGAGCCGGTGAAAGCCCCACGGACAATACGTAAGACCGGAGAGTTGGAACTGGATGAGGTCCTCGAGAAACCGATCCTGCGTTTGCAGGTGCTGGGGGCTCAAGAGCACCCCTTTCGTCCAGAGGACCGGCTGCATCTGTCTCATGGCGCCCTAAGGTAGCGTCGCGATACGCAATTGTCAGTGTGGAACAGATCGGCGCCCAAGACCGTACCAGGCTCCCTTGATGTCGACATCCACCTTGACACTCGTCATCGTGCGATGAGATTGTCCGTCTCTCCTGCTATGGCCGATGTCGGATCATCAACGAAGGGCGCACATCGAGTTGGACGTCAATGCGGGACGCGTGCGTACGGCAAGGGTGCCGGACGATGATACGCCGTTCCGCATGCTGGTCTTGGGCGATTTCAGCGGGGACAAAGCGCGCGCCGGCCGGACCTCGCCCCCACCACTCGCCAATCGGCGCCCCATTCCCGTCGATCGCGACAGCGTCGACGATGCGATCTCGCAGGCCGCACCGGCAATCGTGCTCGAGCGAGGGTCGGATGAAGATGTGATCGTGCCGATCACGTCGATCGATGATTTTCATCCCGACCATCTCTACGACACGCTGCCGCTGTTTCAGTCGCTGCGCGGACTGCGCGCGCGACTCGCGAATCCGGCGACATTCGCCGATGCGGCGCGCGAGCTCACGAACGGGGATCGCACCCCGGCGCCGGTTGCAAACAGCGAACACACGCCGCCGCCTCGCACGACCCCCGCACCCGTCCCCGGCCACGTGCTCGACGCGATACTCGGCGAGCCGGTGCCCGCTGACGAGCCGTCGGGCGACGCGCTGCACGTACTGATTCGCCGCGCGATCGAGCCGTACCTCGTGCCCGCAGCCGATCCGCGCCAGGACGCGTTGATCGCCCAAGTCGACGGCGCGATTGCTAACGCAATGCGCGCGGTGTTGCACCATCGCACGTTCCAGGCGGTCGAGGCGGCGTGGCGCTCCGTGTGGATGCTCACGCGCCGCCTCGAGACCGACGACCATCTCGAGATTCATCTGCTCGACGTGTCCGCCGCCGAGCTCGTGTCGGATCTTGCCACCGAGAACACCGGCGAACCAAGCGCGCTGTCGCGCGTCATTGTCGACGGATCGGTCGGCACACCGGGCGCTCAACCGTGGTCGCTCCTCGTGGGCGCGTTCACGTTCGGGTGGGACGACGCCGATCTCATTGTGCTGTCGCGGTTGGGCGCGATCGCGCGTGCAGCCGGCGCGCCCTTTCTCGCTGGCGCCGCGCCGCGGCTCGCCGGCGCAGCGACGTTCGATCGATCGAGCGATGCGTCGGAGTGGTCGACGCGCGCGATCCCCGCGTGGGATCGGCTGCGCGCGTCCCCCGAGGCCGCGTACATCGGACTCGCCGCGCCGCGCTTCCTCGCGCGGCTGCCGTACGGCGCCGACGGCGACGAATGCGACCGGTTCGCGTTCGAGGAGTTAGGCGCGCAGTCCGAGCATCGCGACTTCCTGTGGGCGAACGCCGCGTTCGCCTGCGCCGTGCTGCTCGGACAATCCTTTTCCGCGGCCGGCTGGCGCATGCGGCCTGGTTCGCGGCGCGAGCTCACCGGGCTGCCCTATGTGCTGCTTCGCCAGAACGGGGATGTGCAGGCCAAGCCGTGCGCCGAAGTGCTCCTAACGGAGCGCTCGTCCAACCGGCTGCTCGAGTGCGGGATCATGCCGCTCGCGTCGCTCAAGGATCAGGACGCCGCGCTGTTGGTCCGCTTTCAATCGATTGCCCAACCGGCGACCGCCTTGTGGGGTCGCTGGCATGCCGCCCAGCCATGACCGCGACCATCACCTCGCCTGTCTCGACCAACATCGCCTCGACCGATACGGGGGCGATGGACAGTTTGCGCGCGCTGCTCGAGCGCGCCGGGTTGACTGAAGAAGCCGTTTGTGGCCGGACGGGCGTCGCCTCGATCTACGACTTCACCTCGGTTCGAGATGGCCGAGCGCCGGCCGAGTCGCGCGATGCGCTCGACGTGCTGATTCGCCTTTTTCTCGATGGCGAGCTCCTCGACCGCTCAGTCATTCGGCAACACCTGCCGGCTGATGCCGTGCGCGCGCTCGAGAGCATTGGCCTGTTGAGCGGTCCGTCCGCGGATGCGTCGAAGCAGTTCGCAACGGTGCTGCTCTATCCGACGCAAGGCTTATGGTTGATCTCCGACCTGCCAAGGAGCGCGGCCGGCTCGCCCAATCCGCTGCCGTCCGACGCCGTCTATCCCGCGATCACCGAGAACACTCGGGACTTCATAACGTCCTTACCACGCACGCGCTGCGAGCGTTTTCTGGAAATGTGTGGCGGAACGGGCATCGCCGCGCTCATGGCGGCGCGGACCTGCGGGCACGCGTGGACAGCCGACGTGACCGAACGCGCCACGCGTTATGCCCGATTCAATGCCGAGCTCAACGGCTTTACGAACGTCAGCGCGGTGCAGGGCGACCTGTATGAACCGGTCCGCGGCCTCACATTCGATCGCATCGTGGCACATCCGCCGTACATCGCGTCGCCCGAGCAGACGATGATCTATCGCGACGGCGGTCCCGATGGCGAGCAGTTCACGCGTGCGTTGCTGGCAGGGCTGCCGGAGTTCCTCGAACCGGGCGGTCGGTACTACATGACGTGCGTTGCCACCGATCGCACCAATGCGCCGATCGAGCAGCGTGTGCGCGAGATGATCGGCCCCGCCAACGGCGAGTTCGACGTCGTGGTGGCCGTTCGTGCGACGCGCGACCCGACAGAGTACTTCCGGTTGAACACGCGTGCGGGAGTTTTGTCGGAGAAGGAGGCCGACGCCAGGATTGCCGCCTACCAGAAGGTGGGCGCGGAGAAGTTGGTGTACGTGTCTCTGGCCGTCGAAAGGCACGAGTCGCCGCAGGCACCGCTCACGGCGCGGCGGTCATCTGGGACCACGCCACTCGGCGAGTCGCTTGACTGGCAGCTCGATTGGGTGCGGCTTCGCGAGTCACCGGGCTTCGCGGAACGGCTGCTCGAATCGCGCGTGTGGTGTCGCGACGGCGCGCGGATTCGCTCCGATCAGCGTCTCACCGACGGAGACTGGCGCGTCGAGCGCGTTGATTTGTCTGTCGACGCGCCCTTTCGGACGAGCGTCGAGTGCTCCGCTGAAACGGGAGCGATTCTCACTCGGTGCACGGCCGCGATCCGTGTGCGCCAGCTTGCTCGCGACCTCGTTGCCAGCGGACTGGTAGGTTCGGAGGGCGCAGAGGAAGCGGTCGTGTCGCTGGTCGCGTTTTTCGTGAACGCCGGGTGCCTCGAAACGGATCTGTTACCTTCGCCTGCGAGCATTGCGTGAAGCAAATGGCGTATCGTGCGTCAACGACGATTTGTGCCGTGGAGTGCATCGAAAGCGGGTCGAGCGGCACGGCACGCACAGCCAAGATGTGTTTTCTTGACACCCAGCCAGTCGGCCCGTATGATCGGCGCGTTGGTCTCCAGTCAGAGAAGGGTTTCGCAGTGCGTGCGACCAGCACGCTCCCCTTAGCTCCCGGATTCCCTCGCGCCGTGATCGGGCTCCCAAGCTCGATGCCGGCGTTCTTCAACTGTTTCGATTACTAACGAACGACCCGCCCCCATCCGAGCCCCAGCCCCCACACCGGTAATCGGTACCACCCGCTGATCAGGAGTTCAGTCATGGCAAAGGAGAGCACGCAGAAGAAGTTGGAGCGCGTACGACCGCCCCGCGTCAACATCAGTTACGACGTGGAGACTGGTGGCGCGATCGAGGTCAAGGAGCTGCCGTTCGTGATGGGCGTGCTCGGCGATTTCTCGGGCCAACCGGTTGAGCCGCTCGCCAAGCTCAAGGACCGGAAGTTCGTGGACGTGACGCTGGACAACTTCGACGACGTGATCGCCAGCATGAAGCCGCACCTGGCGTTCTCGGTGGAGAACAAGCTGAGCGAGGACCCGAATGCCGGGAAACTCGGCGTCGATCTCACGTTCAAGAGTTTGGATGACTTCTCGCCCGACGCGGTCGCGCGGCAGGTGAAGCCGCTGAAGGAGCTGCTCGACTTGCGCAGCAAGTTGGCGGACCTGCGCGGCACGCTGCAGGGCAACGAGAAGTTAGACGACATCCTGCAAGCCACCCTTGGCGACGACGAGAAGATGAAGAAGCTGCGCGCGGAACTCGGCACCGATGGAGGCTCCAATGCCTGAAGCCAGGGCCGCACAGGCCACATCCGCGGCAGAGGTCACCGAGCTGACGTTGCTCGATCAGATCGTCGAGCAAGGCCGGTTGGGCAAGGACCCCGCCGCAAGGGAACGCGGCAAGGACATGGTGAAGCAGTTCGTGTCCGAGGTGCTCGCCGGGCAGATCACCGTGTCGAAGGACACGGAGGTCATGATCAACGCGCGCATCGCGCAGATCGATCATCTGATTTCGCTGCAGCTGAACGAGATCATGCACGCGCCCGAGTTCCAGAAGCTCGAGGGTACGTGGCGCGGCTTGCGCTACATGCTCGGCCAGTCGGAAACGAGCGACATGCTCAAGATCAAGATCCTGAACGTGGGCAAAAAGGACCTGCTGCGCGATCTGCAGCGGGCGCCCGAGTTCGATCAAAGCGCGCTGTTCAAGAAGGTGTACGAGGAAGAGTACGGCGTGTTCGGCGGTGCACCGTTCGGCGCGCTCGTGGGCGACTACGAGTTCGACAAGTCGGGCCAGGACATCGAGCTGCTCGAGAAGATCGCGCAGGTGGCGGCGGCATCGCACGCGCCGTTCATCACCGGTGCGTCGCCCGACATGCTCAACCTGGAGAGCTTCACGCAGCTCGACTCGCCGCGCGATCTGGCCAAGGTGTTCGACACCACGGAGTACGCGCGCTGGAAGGCGTTCCGCCAGAGCGAGGATTCGCGCTACGTGGCACTGGCGCTGCCGCGCATGCTGCTGCGGGAGCCGTTCGGGCCCAACAACGTGCCGGTGGACGCGTTCAACTACGACGAGCGCGTGGACGGCACGGACCACGACCGGTATCTCTGGGGCAACGCAGCCTGGGCGTTAGGCGCCCGCGTGACCAACGCGTTCGCGCTGTACGGCTGGTGCGCGTGCATCCGGGGCGTCGAGAGCGGCGGCATGGTGGAAGGGCTGCCGACGCACAATTTCCGCACCGATTCGGGCGACGTCGCGATGAAGTGCCCAACGGAGACGCCGATCACCGACCGCCGCGAGAAGGAGCTGGCGGATCTGGGCTTCGCGCCGCTGGTGCACCAGAAGGGCTCGTCGAACGCGTGCTTCTTC
>JAICLH010000232.1 GCA_025927495.1 Gemmatimonadaceae bacterium | reverse complement strand
TCGCACGGGTGGGACGAGCAGCGCGCCCGACACGTCACCGAAACGCATTTCCCGATCGTGGCGAAGAACTATGACACAACAAACGGATAGGTGAGGACCCAGCGTGACTGACTGGTCGAAAAAAGTCGTCGACGTCCCCGAGCTCTTTCAATCGCGGGCGCGCGCGTACGAACAGTGTGTTGTGGCCGGGCCGCTGATCTTCGTGTCGGGCCAGATCGGCTACGTCGACCGAACAATCATCTCGTTGGAGTTCGAACCGCAGGTGCGGCAGACCTTCGAGAACATTCGCTGCGCGCTGCGCGCGGCGGGCGCGGACCTGAAAGACCTGGTGGCGACGACGACGTACCTGACCGACGCTCGCTTGATGGATCGATTCCTCGAGCTGCGGCAGGAGATCCTTGGCGGTTCTTTTGCCACGAGCACGATGATTTGCATCGACAAGCTTTACGACCCGGAGTTGCCCATCGAGATCTCGGCGATCGCGGTTCGGCCTGCGTGAGGCAACCCGTGGTCCGGCCCGGGCCACGCCCCGGGTCACGCCCCGGGTCACGCGTTGCGGATCGCCGCATCGATCCGGTCCGGCGTTAAGGGAAGGTCTCGCACGCGCACCCCGATCGCGTCGTGCAGGGCGTTCGCGATCGCCGCCGTGACTGGCCCGGCGGCGCACTCGCCGACGCCGAGCGGCGGCTCGTGCTGGAGCGGCAGCAAACGCACGGTCACCGTCGGCGCCTCGGTGAAGCGGAGGATCGGATAGCTTTCCCAGTCGCGGCTGGTGATGGCATGCCGGTCGAACGTGACGGCTTCTTTGACCGCCCAACTGGCCGCCTGCGTCGCGCCGCCCTCGATCTGATTCGCGAGGCCGTCGGGATTGATGACTTGCCCGGCGTCAACGGCCACGAACAGCTGGCGAACCCGAACCTCCGACACGGCCTCCACACATGCGACGACCGCGCAGTGGGCGCAGGAGTTCTTGTATCGGGCGTAGGCGATTCCCCAGCCGAGCGACTCGCCAGCGGGCCGGTGCACCCAGCCGGCCAGGTCGGCGGCCGCCCGCACCACCGCTCTTGCCCGCTCGTCGGGCAGCTGGCGCACGCGGTAGTCGACCTGGTCGACACCCGCGGCTTCCGCTAACTCGTCCATCACGGATTCGATGGCGAAGACGTTGAGCGTCGCGCCGAGCGCGCGAAGCGACGACGTGCGTATCGGCATCGTTAGCGTGCGGTGTGCGTTCACGTCGAGGTCGCGGATGCGATACGCGGGGACGGCGTTCCGTCCGTTGCCGGCGCCGTTGGCGAACGACGGATCTTCGGCTGGCGCCATGACCGCTTCGTTGGCCTCGAAGTCGCCGAGGAGGCCGGGAATATCGGCGTAGCCGGGGCGCGCGTGGTGACCGCCGCCCCAGACGTCGTGGCGCCACCGCACGATGTCGCCGCGGTGGTCGACCTCCACACGCAGGTCCACGACCATCGCGGATCCGTAGGGCTCCCAGGCGAATTCGTCGTCGCGAGACCAAACAACCTGCACCGGCCGTCCGGGCACGGCACGGGCGAGCAAGACGGCGTCGAACGCGGCGTCGTCGGCGCTGTTGTGGCCGTAGCAACCGGCGCCTTCGACGTGGTGGACGACGACGGACGCCTCCTCCATCGCGCAAGCCGCGGCTATCGCCGACCGCAGCGGGAAGATGCCTTGCGAGTGAGTCCAAACCGTCAGCCGGCCATCGCCTTCCCAACGGGCGACGCCGCATCCTGGGGCGATCGAGGCGTGCGCGACGTAGGGTCTGCGGTACGACCGCTCGATCGCCTTGGCGACGTCAGCGTGCGCGGACTCGTCGACGATGCGAGCGAGCGCGAGATCCTCGACGGGCTGCGACTTGAGGTGCTCCGCCATGGCCCGCTGGTCGGGCAATGTCGGCGGTTCCGTCCACGAGGCATGCCGACGGAGCAGCTCAGCGGCGCGCACCGCGTCGTCCTCACGTGTTGCGACGACGCCGAGAAATGAGCCGTCGCGCACGACGGCGACGACGGTGCTGATCGATCGCGCGGCCAGCTCGTCGAGTGCGTTGAGGCACGCGCCGGGCGCGGGTGGCCGCACCACCCGGCCGAAGAGTTGGCCAGGCATGGACAGGTCTTGGATGAATCTCGGTCGGCCTGCGAATTTGTCGGGCAGGTCGAGTCGTGCCGCGTCGCGGCCGACGACGGTGTAATCACCCGGGTACTTGGGCTTCGCGTCTCCACTTGCCGGACGCTCGAGCAGGCCCGTTCCGGCGAACTGCCAGTACGTCGCGCGCGGCTGCGCGTGTTCGTCGAGGATTTGCCCGTCACGCACGCAAAGAACGCCGAGCGGAACGTTCGCCTGGCTCGCCGCGGCCTCCAACAGCCGCGCCCGAGCCTCGGCGCATGCTTGTCGCAATGCGACGCCTGCGTGCATGACCGATCGACTGCCGGACGTGGTGCCCTCGTCGGGGCCGCGTGCCGTCGTCGCGCCGAACACACGCACTCGATCGAGGGCGACGTCGAGTTCTTCCGCGGCGATTTGCGCGAACGCCGTGAGGATTCCTTGGCCGAGTTCGACCTTGCCGACGAAGACGTTCACGAAGCCGTCCGCGGTGATCTCCAGCCGCGCGGACAGCAGCGGTTGTGTCCCGGATGTCGATTGGCCACCCGCGCTCATGGCGTTTCCATCTTGGCCGCTTTGAGCACGGCGCGAACGACCCGGCCGTGGCTGCCGCACCGGCACAGATTGCGATCCAGTGCCTCGCGCACCCGAGCTTCGTCCGGGTCCGGCTCTTGTTGGAGCAAAGCGGTGGCGGAGATCAAGATGCCGGACATGCAATAGCCGCATTGCGCCGCTTGCTCCTCGGTGAAGGCGCGTTGCAGACGGCTCGGCCGGCCGTCGGTCGCCAGGCCTTCGACGGTGACGATCGAGTGGCCAGCCGCGGCCCAGACCGGCAGATCGCAGGACGGCGTCGGGTGGCCGTCGAACAGGACGAAGCACGCGCCACACTGACCGAGCCCGCAGCCGAATCGAGTGCCCTTGAGGCCCAGGTCGCCGCGCAGCGCGTACAGAACAGGCGTGTCGCGTCTGCACGTCACGACGTGGTGCTCGCCGTTCACCTCGATGTCGAAGTCTTCGGGCTCGGTGAGCGGACTCCCTGCCCAGGCTGGCGAATCACTCACCAGGGCTGCCGCCTCACCGCAGTTCCTACCACGTTGACAGCGTACAGTCGTGCTACATAGCTCAGCAATAATCACTACACAGGCTGACCCCGGTATTGCGCAGTTGAGCGAAAACTCCTTCGTCGTGTGTAGTGTGCATGCACGCATCGCGTGTAGCATTCATCAACGCATCGGTTTCGTTCCGCGCGGTGTGTGGGCCGTCGCACCGCGAAGCTCGTGGGCGACACGTCCGGTAGGAGGCTTCAATGAACGGCGCCGAAGGCTTTCCGGTGATCCGACTTGCCGCGGCGCAGGCCGCGCCCGTGTTCCTCAATCGCGAGGCCACCGTGGAGAAAGCCTGCGAGCTGATCCGCGAGGCGGGGCGGCATGGCGCCGACATCATTGGTTTTCCGGAGGGCTTCATCCCGGCACATCCCGTCTGGTATTACCATTTCCCAGGCATGAGCTTGGCCAGCCTTTCCTTCGCCGAGCGGCTGTTCCACAACTCGGTCGAGGTGCCGAGCCCCGCTGTCGACGCGTTGTGCGCGGCCGCCGCAGAGGCCAACACCCATGTCGTGATGGGCATGTGCGAGCGGCGGCCTGGCACGGCCGGCACGATGTGGAACAGCCAATTGCACATCAGTCGCAGCGGACAGGTGCTCGGCACGCACCAAAAGCTCGTGCCCACCACGGCCGAGCGGCTCGTCCATGTCCCGGGTTCCGGCGCGGGCATGCGCACGTTCGAGTCGCACTTCGGTCCGGTGGGCGGACTTATCTGCGGCGAGAACTCGAATCCACTGGCGATCAACGCGTTGATCCAAGAGCAGATTCGGGTCCATGTGTCGAGCTGGCCGAATTACTTCGCGCCCAGTTGGCCACCCGGAATGGCCGAGACCGGCGTCTTGACGGGTCGGTCGATCGCGTATATGGCGAAATGCTTTGTCATCAACGCGTGCGGCACTGTCGACCCGCAGACCGCCGACGTGCTGGCGCAGACCGACGAGCATCGCCGATTCCTCGCCGACCCGAAGAATCTCGGCGGCTCGACCATCATCGCCCCAACTGGCCAAGTGATCGCGGGCCCCGCGGGTCCGGGCGACGAGATCCTTTACGCTGACGGGGATCTAAGCCAAGTCGTTCGCTCGAAGCTGGTGCACGATTTCGCGGGGCATTACCAGCGGTCGGACGTTTTCTCGTTCGCCACGTTGCCCAGCGATCCGCACGTGCCGGCCGGCTATCCGTCGTCCGCTCTCGCCGCGGGCGGATTTAGGGAACGGACGACGCACGCGATCCGCGGCCGCGATGATGTGGGCCTTAGCGCCACCCAATCAAGGCAGCCGCGAGCAATCGAAGGAGCCGAGCACGCAGATGACAGCGTTGATCGATCTGCATTGCCATCTGATTCCTGAGCCAAAACTCTCGCTGCCTTACCTGCCAGCGCAATTCGGCACGGCGCGCGACCCTGACGAAGTGCTGTACCACGGCGCCAGCGTGGGTCCGATCCGGCGGGTGTTGACCGACCCCTCCGCCGCGGTCGACGAGATGGATCGAATCGGCCTTGAGCGCCGCGCGATGTCGATCGCTCCGCTGTCCTACCGCTACGACCTGCCGGCCGAAGATGGATTGCGATGGCACCGTGGTTTGAATGACGCGCTGACGGCGGCGTGCGCGCAACATGCCGATCGACTGCTGCCCATCGGCATCGTGCCGCTGCAGGATCCGGTTGCCGCCGCGGAGGAGGCGGATCGCGCAGTGCGGGAACTCGGCGTCCGCGGAATCGAAATCGGAACTCACGTCGCCGGACGCAACCTCGATGACCCGTCACTCGAGCCGTTTTGGGCAGCGGCCGAGCGGCTCGGAATTTCGCTCTTTCTTCATCCAGAGCACACCGCGAGCACTCGCTGGCCCGACTACTACCTGGTGAACCTCATCGGAAACCCGGTTGAAACCGCAGTTGCGGTCGCCTCCATCATCTTCGGCGGCGTTGTCGAGCGGCATCCCGGCTTGCGCTTTTGGCTTGCCCACGCCGGGGGCGCGATCCCAGCGATCGCCGGACGACTTCGGCACGGCTGGTTGGTGCGTGAAGAGCCACGCGCGCACGGCGCCGGAGATCCCATGGCGGCCTTGGCTCGCAACTTCTGGTTCGACAGCTTGACTCACGACGCCGGCATCCTCGCCGCGATCGTCGACAAGTTCGGGCCCGGGCGCGTCGTGCTTGGATCGGACGCGCCGTTCGACATGGCGGACGACGACCCGCTGGGCACCCTGGCGGACGCCGTCCGCGACGCCGGCGATCGCGAGTTGATCGCGAAGGC
>JAICLH010000039.1 GCA_025927495.1 Gemmatimonadaceae bacterium | reverse complement strand
TCAGTTGTCCCTGGGTGGAGAGTCTCGAATCGCCGAGGCTCACGCGCATGGCACTCACGTCGTGCAGACCATTGATGTTGTTCCGCCCCTCAGGCGGCGGCGCCGCCGCTTCCCCCAGCGCAGCGCTTCCCCAAGCGAGCGACAGCGAGCGCTTCCCCATTCCCTGTTAGCAAATTCGGACGTGGTTCACCAGCCGGCCGGCGGCGCCGCGTCAGTGCAGTTGCACGGCGCGGCTGCGGTCGATGAGCACGACGAGCACTTTTGCCACCGCGGTGAGCGTCGCGATGCGCCCGTTCACCGTGTTGTCGCCCAGCTCGATCCGCGCGCGCAGATACCAGTCGCGCGCCTCGCGCGCGGCGCCGAGTGCGCGCTCGTAGAACGGGACGCGATCTTTCTTGGACATGCGGCTGTACCCGGCCGCGATCTGCGCGCCGATGGATGCGGTTGCCGCGACCAACCGGCCTGCGATGCCTTCGGTGACCGGATTGGACACGAGACGCCGGGCGTCGTGCGACGCCAGCTCGGCCATGTACAGCGCCGCGCGATAGACGCGCAGCGACCAGATCGGATCGGTGCGGATGTCGACCGGCACGCCGCGCTCCCAGTCATCGTACCTCACGACCCCTCGCTGCGGTTGCGGTCGCGACATTACGCGACCGCGACGCGGGGCCCAGCATCATACGAGCGCGGGGCGCATCGGACTCATGCGGGTCGGAACGATCACTCCACGTGCGACGCGACCGACTGCTGCAGAGTGATCGACGCCGTCTATTGTGAGGCTGGACGCCCGAGAGTACTTTGGTCCGAATTCCAACCCTTTCTATGCCGACGCCACCGAAAAAGCTCCGCAAGCACTACACGAACAACGACCATCCGGCGGTCATTCTTCGATTCGAGGATGGCCACGAGATCGCCGTTCCCAAAGGCACCAGCAAATCCTTCGACGCGTACGAGGGCGAGACCGTGAAGGTGCTGGCCGTCTACGACAAGAAGACGGGAGAGCGCGAGCTGCTCGTGACCAAGAAGGCGGGCGAGTTTCCTGATGGGTGAGCGCCTCGCCCTGCCGCGGTGGACGCGCGGCGCGGCGTTGGCCACCCTCCTGCTTCTTCCTGCCTGCGCGCGCGGACAGGGTACCGGTGCTCCACTCGCCCCGGTTCGCGCCGACACCGCTCCCCTTCGTCACACCCTCGACTCGCTCGCCGACGCGCACCACGGCGTCGTCGGGTACAGCATCATCGACCTCGATACCGGAGACACGCTCTCGCGTCGTGGCGACGAGACGTTTCCGACAGCGAGTCTGATCAAGGTCCCGATTCTCGTCACGCTGTACGATCTGGTCGCGAAGCACCAGATCTCACTGGACGATCCGCTCACACTGCTCGACATCGACAAGGTGCCCGGGTCGGGCTCGCTGCAGTTCATGCACGACGGCGCGACGATCACCGTCCACGACGCCGCGTGGCTCATGGCCACGCAGAGCGACAACACCGCCACGAATCTGCTGCTCGACCGGATCATCATTCGCCGTGTCTGGGCAAAGATGGAATCGCTCGGTTTGATGCACACCAAGGTGCACTCGAAGACCTTCCTGCGCATCTCGAGCGTGGCCATGGACAGCTCGGCGAAATATGGGTTGGGCGTGTCCACGCCTAACGAGATGGCGCACCTGTTCGTGCTGCTCGCCAAGGGCCAGGCCGTGAACCCGGCTGCCGACTCGGCCATGCTCGACATCCTCGAGCACAACGAAGACAACACGCTGCTGCAGCGTGACCTCGATCGCGTGCGCGCCGCGCACAAGACCGGCGCCGTGGACGACGCACGCACCGAGTGCTCGCTCTTCTATCTGCGCTCGCGCGTGGTGGCGTGCGTCTTCACAAAAGACAACAAGGATCAACGCTGGATTCTCGACAGCGAGCCTCAGGTCACAATGGCGCACATGGGCGCGACCATCGCGCGCGCGTTCGGACTTCCGGACAGCGCGTCCGTTGCATCGGGTCCGTAAGGCAGCGGTGTCGCCTGCGGAGTCACATCGACCGAACGGCCTGCGTCAACTCGTCCAACGTATGGCACCGGAAATGCCCCCTCCCAGACCCGGCCAGCATCAAAACGTGACCGGAGGAATCTTTGTGAGAACCTGGGCCGCTGCCGTCGCCGCCATCGCACTCGCTCTTTCTCCAACCGCCGCCGCGGCGCAGTTCACCGCCGCGCTGGTGCCCGCGCGCCTCCCGGCGCCGCGTACGGGGCTAACGCCCAACTCGGGCGATTCCACAGCGATGCCCGCTGAGATGCGCGTCGATTCATCGCTCGGCGCCTTCGACTCGACATTCTTCGACTCGACGTCGAATTCGGTCACGGCGACCGAGAAAACCATGTCGACACCAGCGCGCGCTGCTTCCACTGTACATTCGCCCGACACCACGAGCGCCGGCGACACCGTGTTCAGAGATGGCGCCTCCGCGCCCGAAACTGATTCAACGCTTCCGGCATTGGCACTCGCTGGTGTAGGTACGCTACTCGTTGGTGTGGTACTGGTCCGACGCTGACATGCGACGTTACTTCGGAGTTTTCTTCGTGCTCGCCGGTGCATGCCTGCTGCTCACAGTGGGCTACGCCTACGGCGCGAGCGCCATCGCGCGCCGGCATGCGCGCGCGACGTGGACGGCCATGGAAGCGAACGGTTCGCTCACCACGCCAGACAGCGGCGTGTCGCGCCGCAGCTTCGCGCGCGGCGAACCCGTTGGGCGCATCGATATTCCGTCGATCGATCTCGACGAAGTGTTCATCGAAGGCGTGGGTGACGCACAGCTCGCGGTGGCGCCTGGTCATTTGCCGCAGAGCGCGCTGCCGGGCGAGCCGGGCAACGCGGTGATCTCGGCGCATCGCGACCGTCAGTTTCACGCGCTCGATCAGCTCTCGCTGGGCGACACGATCGTCACCGAGACGTACGGCGGACGCACCACGTGGGTGATCGTGGCGCGCCGCATTGTCGAACGGGGCAAGCCTGCATTGTTCTCGACCGTTGAGCCGACGTTGACGCTCACGACGTGCTGGCCGGTGCGCTACGTCGGGCCCGCGCCGGATCGCTTGATTATCACGGCCAAAGTTTTGGAGCGGGCTCGACGCGGCGTTTGACGCCGGGTCACTTCCCAAGCGGGCCGTCGCAGGGCATCGTAGCGACGTGTCCATCAGAAGCGCTTCATCGTCGACCGCCGGAACCGCGCCTTCGCGCCCCCAGGTGCCATCGGGCGTCCCGGCCGCGCCCCGCGTCATCCAGACGAAGAACGCCGAGGACCCCGCGCTGCGCACGTGGATCGTGCTGGCGCGGGCGTATCACACGATCGTGCGCGCGGTGTCGCGCGACGTCAGCCGCCACCGCCTAACGCTGGGGCAGTTCGCGGTGATGGAGGCCCTGTACCACAAAGGCGCGCTTCCGTTAGGCAGGGTGGGCTCGCTGCTACTGGTCACCGCCGGCAACATCACCTACGTGGTCGACCAGCTCGAGCGCCGCGGCCTCGTCCGGCGGGAGCGGCGCCACGGCGACCGACGCGTGGTGTACGCGGCACTCACCGCCAAGGGCCGCGCACTCATCGACGAGATTTTCCCCGCGCACGCCCGCTATATCGCGGAGCTCTTCGACACCTTGCCGCCCGACGAGCAGAACCAGCTGCGCTGCCTGCTCAAGAAGCTCGGCTTCGCGGTGGCCGAGCTCGAGGGCGAGGGCAAGGCCGATTAACGGCGTCTTGAGCTGGGTCGGAGTTTTTGCACAGAGGGAATGGGGAAGCGCTCGCTCTCGCTCGCTTGGGGAAGCGCTGCGCTGGGGGAAGCGGCGGCGACGCCGCCTGAGGGACGGAACAACATCAATGGTCTGCACGACGTGAGTGCCATGCGCGCGAGCCTCGGCGATGCGACACTCTCCACCCAGAGGCAACTGATGTCCTTCCACTCCCTCAGGCGGCGTCGCCGCCGCTTCCCGCAGCGCAGGGGTTCCCCAAGCGAGCGGCAGCGAGCGCTTCCCCATTCCCACTTGTCTCTCTCAAACACGATCTGCTAGAGCGCGCGCCGCACGAAGAACACGCCGAGTGCCACGAGCACGGCGCCGAGGATCACAATGCTGACGCCATTCCGTTCTTCGGCCGGCGGCTCGTCGGTCTGGTGCTGGGTCTCGTTGCTCACGCGCGTCTCTCCCGGTTGATGCACAACACCTTAAATTGTCGTCCCATGCGATTTGTCATTGCCTTGGCCGTGCTCCTCGCCGGCGCCGTGCCCGCCGCCGCCCAACGGATCACGCCCAACGAAATCGATGGCGATCTCCGGTTCCTCGCGTCCGACCTGCTCGAGGGCCGCGCGCCCGCGACGCGCGGCGGCGAACTCGCGACGACGTACATCGCCGCCCAACTTCGATCGGCCGGCATCCAACCCGGCGTGAACGGATCGTATTTCCAGCGCGTCCCCATCGACGTCGTCACGGTCGACTCCGCGTCGATGCACGTGCAGGCGTCCGGCAAAGCGACGGCCCAACTTCATTTCCCCGATGACGTCGTCATCTGGGCCGGCTCTGCCGTTCCGTCGAGCGCGGCGCACGCCGAGATCGTGTTCGCCGGCTACGGCGTCACCGCACCAGAGTACAAGTGGGACGACTTCAAGGGTCTGGATGTCAAAGGCAAGGTGCTGCTGGTGCTGGTCAACGATCCGCCGGCCACGGCCAGGGAGCCGCAGTTGTTCGGCGGCGCGGCCATGACGTATTACGGCCGGTGGACGTACAAGTTCGAGGAAGCGGAGCGGCGCGGCGCCGTTGGCGCGCTCATCGTGCACACGACGGCGGCGGCGAGCTACCCGTGGCACACGGTGGTCGCGTCGTGGAGCACGCCGCAGCGCATGCTGCCGCGCGACGCGTCGCTGCCGGCTCCGTTAGGCTTCCGCGGCTGGATCACCGATTCCGCGGCCACCGCGCTGCTGCGGCAAGCCGGGCTCGATCTCGCGGCGCTGCGCACGCAGGCCGCCACCCGCGGCTTCCACCCCGTGAATACCGGCATCACGCTCGACGTCGCATTCCGGAGCGCGGTGCAGCACCTCGAAAGCCAGAACGTGGTGGGCGTCCTTCCGGGCCGTGACAAGACGCTCGGTCGGCAGTACGTGGCACTGAGCGCGCACTGGGACCACTTCGGTATCGGGCCCAAGGTGAACGGCGACTCGATCTACAACGGCGCCGTCGACAACGCGTCCGGCGTGTCGACGCTGCTCGCGGTGGCGCGCGCGGCGGCGCAGGCGCCCCGCAGGCGTCGCTCGCTCGTGTTCGTCTTCGTCACGGCCGAGGAGGCCGGGCTGCTCGGCTCGTCGTGGTTCGCGCAGCATCCGACCATGCCCGACAGCGACATCGTCGCCGACCTCAACCTGGACGTGGTGACCGTATTGGGCAAAGTGCGCGACCTGAACGTGCTGGGCTCGGACAAATCGACGCTCGGACCGATGCTCGCGCATCTCATTGCGCCTAACGGGATGCGCATCGATCCCGACGCGCATCCGGAGGCGGGGCATTTCTACCGGTCCGATCACTTCTCGTTTGCCAAGGCCGGAGTTCCTGCCGTGTCGATTGGCGCGGGCACCGACTACGTCGGTCGGCCCACGGGGTGGGGCGTGCAGCAGGAGGACGACTACACGGCGCACCGCTATCACCAGCCGGCCGACAACTACAGCCCGGATTTCGACCTGAGCGGTGCCGCGCAGATCGGCGACATCGTGTTGCGGTTCGCCACCGCGCTCGCCAACTCGCCGGTGCTGCCGGCGTGGAATCCGCATGCCGAGTTCAAGTCGGCGCGGGGTGTGCGTGAGAAGGTATCGTGAGCTGGCGCATCTCGCATTCCCGACCAGTGGTGGTCGGTCTCTTCGACAACAGGCTTGGACGGACGACAAAACGGAAACTCCGGGGATCACGCACGTGATCGAGCTGCGCGGCGGGAAGTACGCTGCCTGACAGTAAGAGAATGGTCTCTGTCGTTGGGCAAAACGGCGTCATGTCTCCATTGAGCCATCTACTTTCCCGCGCAGCGCGATACATTTGTGATCCCCGGAGTTTTCCCGTTCGTTGGCCTTTGAACATTTGTCGAGGAGACCCTCCCGATCGGGATCCCTCGAGAGGCCTAACGCAACCCGATCGCGGCCGCGCCGGCAATGGCGAGCATGCCTAACACGAACAGGGCGGCGTAAAGCGGCAAGAGGAACCGGAACCATCGCTCGTACCGTACACCGGCGGCAGCGAGATTCGCCATCAGCACGCCGCTCGTGGGGGTGATCAGATCGCACAGACCCGCGCCGTACTGGTAAGCGAGCACGGTCGTCTGCCGCGACAGGCCGAGGAGATCGGTGAGCGGCACGAGGATCGGCAGGGTGAGCACGGCCTGGCCGCTCACGCTCGGCACCGGAACGTGGATCGCGGTGTGCACCGCCATCATGCCGATCGCGGAAAGTCCAACCGGCAGGCCGGCGAGCGGCGTGACCAGTCCGTGCACGATCGTGTCGACGATGCGCCCTTGCTGGAGCACCACGTAGATCGCGCGCGCGAAGCCGATGAGCAACGCCGCGAAGGTCATCGACCGGAAACCCTCGACGAAGGCGTCCGCCGTACCCGCGATGCCTAACCGGCCAACCAGGCCGGCCGCCGCGCCCATGACGAAGAACAGCGCGGCCATCTGATCGAAGCCCCAGCCGAATCGTGTCACGCCGTACACGAACACGGCGAAGGTCACCAGCACGAGCGCCAGCACCGTGCCGTGGCGCGCGGTCGCCGGCGTGTCCGATGCGACTGCGTCATCCGCGGGCGTGCCGCGCATGCGCGTTGCGTACCGCATCGTCCCGCCGATCCAGATCGCCAGCGCGAGCGTGAGGAACACAAGTCGGTATGACCATCCCGATAGCAGCGGCAGCTGCGACAGCTTCTGCGCGATCTCGACCTGAAACGGGTTGATCGGGCTGAACGCGGCGCCCACGGCGGCCGCGCCCACGCTTACCGCCGCCGCGGTGACGGCGTCGTACCCGAGGCGCCGCGTGAGCACGAGGAGCGCCGGGATGAGCGCGATGATTTCCTCGTGCATGTTGTCGAGCGCGCCGCCCACCGCGAACGCGAGACACGTGACGGGGATGACTAACGCAGCGCGGTCCGCGAGGCGTCGCGCAAGCCAATCGACGCCGTACGCCAGCGCGCCGGTGCGATCGACCACCGCGAACGCGCCCCCGATCAGAAAGACGAAGAACACGACGTCGGCGGCATCCTCGAGTCCCTTCGGGATCGCGACCACCGCCGCGAACGGGCCGACCGGATGCGCCTCGACCGCGTGGAACGTACCGGCGACCACCACGCTGCGCCCGGTGGCCGCGTCGTGGCGCCGTTGATACGCACCGGCGGGCAGCACCCAGCTCAGCGCCGCCGCGACGGCTACGCATCCCACCATCACGACCAGTGCGTTAGGCAGCCGGAATCGAACCCGGACGACGGCTGGTGCGGACGCGGCGGCATCGCTCATGGCGGGTCGCGCTCGAACGTGGTTGGAAAAACAGGGAGGCCGGCGACGCATCGCGCTCGCCGCCGCCTAGCGTACGGCGATCACTCGCGTGACGCAACGGCCATGGTAAGGATCGCGCGAACACGGTATCCTTGGCGCGCCCAAACTCGACGAGACATCTCGTGACCCTGCGCTCGTGACGATACCGGCGCGTACCTCGCCCCCGGTCGCTGCCGCCTTACGCGACGGCCGGCCGGTCGTCGCGCTCGAGAGCTCGGTGTTCGCCCAGGGCCTGCCGCAGCCGGAAAACCGCGAAGCGGCGCGCCGGATGCTCGCCGCGGTGCGAGTGCGAGGCGCCGAACCCGCGATCACGGCGGTCGCACGTGGCGCGCCGGTCGTTGGTCTCGATGGCGACGACCTCGAGCGATTCCTCGCGCGCGAGGGCGTGCGCAAAATCTCCGCGCGCGACATCGCGCCGGCTGCGGCCGCGCGCGCCGACGGCGCAACCACGGTGGCGGGATCGCTCGCTCTCGCCCACGCCGCGGGCATTGTCGTGCTCGCCACCGGCGGCATAGGCGGCGTGCATCGAGTCCCACACGCCTCGAGGCATGCCGCCGGCGCGGTACGCGATGAGTCCGCCGATCTCGTCGAGCTCGCGCGCACACCAATGCTCGTCGTCTGCGCCGGCGCCAAAACGATTCTCGACCTGCCAGCCACAATGGAACGTCTCGAGTCACTCGGGGTCGCCGTCGTCGGTTATAAGGTCGACGAACTGCCGGGCTTCCTCACCAGTGGTACAGGCATTTCATTGTCGTGGCGATTCGAGAGCCCACGCGACGTGGCCGCCGCGTGGCGCGCGCAGCACGATCTCGGGCGGATGCAGGCTATGCTGGTGGTTCAGCCGCCGCCATCACCGCTTCCGCGCGCGATGGTCGACGACGCGGTGAATCGTGCGCTCGACGCGGCCGCGCGCGCCGAAATCGCAGGATCGGCGCTCACGCCGTGGTTGTTGGCGAGGTTGGAAGAGGAGACAGGCGGCGCGTCACTCGCGACCAATGTGGCGCTGCTCGAATCGAACGCCGCATTGGCCGCCGAGATCGCGGTGGAGTTGGCGAGAGACGTCGAAATCGGACGTGCACGCGCGTAATATCCCGTGGGCGCGTCTGTCGTCCTGTACTTCAGAGGGGTGGAGGGGAGCTAAAGTTCGGTGAGACGTTTATAAAGTCAACATCTTGAACTGAGCGGATTTCCAGTTGTACAATAGGCTGACCGACCTTGGTCTTCATCGACACGTCGGAGGTGCGAATCGCCATGCCTACCCCATTTCTGAGTTCTGAAGAGTACGACGAGCGCGCGCATCAACTCTACAACGAAGGGCAGTACGACGAGGCGCTCGATGTCCTGCGCGAAGGGCTCGCGCTCTATCCGAACTCGGTCGAATTGCACATTGGGGTAGGCTACGCACGGCTGGCTCGCGATGAGTTCGCTTGGGCCAGGCAGAGCTTCGAGAAAGCCCTCGTGCTGGATCCGGATCACGAGGATGCGATCGCCGGACTCGGCGAGACGTTGCTCAAGTTCGGCGCGCGCGACCAGGCGCTCGGACGTTTCCGGCACATTCTCGAGCTGGGCTACGCGGACGACATCGACCTCGTCTTGCAGATCGGCCGCGCGCTGTTCCGCGAGGACATGATCAACGAAGCGCGCGAGTTCTTCGAGATCGCGGCGCGCGAAGCCGGCGAAATGGCCGAGGCCGCGGCGTGTCTGGGTTACGTTAGGCATCGGGGCGGCGATGACGAGGGCGCGATCACGGCGCTCAAGCGCGCGCTGCAGTTGGACGATGATCACTCCGAGGCGCGCATCTACCTGGCCAACATCCTGTACGACCGCGGCGACTACGAGGGATCGCTCTCGCAGCTCGAGCGCACCGAGCCCGACGACCACTGGGAGGAGCTCGGCATCTGGCGGCTGATCGAGCTCAAGAAGTCGCTCTACCGCCTAACGGAGGACGACCCCGAGCTCGCGCCGTGGGAAGATCGGCTCTCCGAGCTGGCCGGCGAACCCGACGACATCGACGAGATGCTGTCCGAGATCGAGACGCGCGTGAACGAAGAGGAGGCGGCGCGCGAGCGCGGGCAGCTCGAGTTGTTCGGCGGGCTCCTCTCCGATCTGGCTGGACAGAAAATGTCCGACACGCTCGAGCACCGGATCATGCTCAACGACGGCCGCATGTACGCCGGGAGCTGGGACCGCATCGTTCGTGCGATGCGCGACGCGAACAAGGCGATGACGGGCCGCTCGGTGCAGGAGTTCATGGCGACGGAAGCGAGCCGCGGCTACTCGATCACTGGCGTCAAGATCCCGATCGGCGACGCCGAAAGCTTCATCCGCGGCAGCGCGAACGCCGGGCTGTTGCGCATCGTGCGGTGACGGATCCGTCCTCCGCCTCGCGCGGCGCGCTCCACGCGCTCGAGGCGGTTCGACCGGCGGTCGAGCGACTGTCCTCAAGCCGGTCTTCGCAGGACAACGCATCCGATGTGACGGCCATCTGCGCGGGCGTCGAGTTGGCGCTCGGCGCGGTGCTGGGCCGCACGGATCTGTCGGGACAGGCGCTCGTGCGCGAGACGAGGCAGCGTGAGGCGGTCTCGCTGGAGCAGGCGCACGCGGCGCTCGAGCTGTTCGCCGTGCGTGACCGCATGGGCGCATCGGGGCGGGTCGACCGCGCCGATCTCGACGTGGCGCGCGAAGCATACGACGCGCTCGTGCGCGGGTTCGGCGCGACCCCCGTGCCCAGCGCGACCGCGCCGGCGCTGGCGGTTCCATCCGGCATCGCACCGCCGAGTAGCGCAGCCGCGAGCGGTCCGTTAGGCGCGGCTGCGTACGGCGCATCGGAGGAAGCGCCGCACGACGCGCCGCCCAGCCACAAGCCGGTCATCGCCGTGGTGGTGGTCGTGGTCTTGGTGCTGCTCGGCCTTTATTACGTGATGGCGGGGCGCCGTGCGCCATCGGCGCTCGACGCCGGTATCGCCGCGTATACCGCGGGCCACCGCGATTCGGCGCGCACGTTCTTCACGCGCGCCGCGGGAGCCGACCCGCGCGATGCGCTGCCGCATCTCTATCTCGGACGCATGGCCCGCGAAGACGGCGACTACACGACGGCGGGCAAGGAGCTGCGCACCGCGATTCAGCTCGATCCCACGGGCGCAGCCGGCCAGCGTGAGCTGGGCGCCTTCTTCCTCGCACGCGGCGGGTCCTTCGCCGTGCAGAGCCGCCCCGACCTCGCATCGCAGGACTATGACGCCGCGCGCCGCGCGTACGTGCGCGCGATCCAGGTGAATGCGGCGGACACCGCGTCCGAGGGCTATCTCGCGTGCGCGCTCGCGCGATTGGGACGGGCAGGTGAAGCAGCGACGTGGCTCAAGCGCGCTGGTCCCGGGCCGTGGAGCGCCTGCGCGGCGTCGCCCGGCGCGCCGTGACGCCGCCGGTTGGACTTGCCGCCGACACCGTCCACCGCAGTGCGTTAGGTAACGGCCTCACCGTGCTGGTGCGCCGCGACGATTCGGCGCCCGTCGTCGCGATCGTGACACACGTTAAGGCGGGCTACTTCGACGAGACCGACGACGTCACGGGCATCGCGCACGTGATGGAGCACATGTACTTCAAGGGCACGCCGGCGCGCGGCGTGGGCGAGATTTCGCGCGCCACCAAAGCCGCCGGCGGCTACCTGAACGCCGGCACCATCTACGACCGCACCAGTTATTACACGGTGCTGCCGGCGAGCGGCTTCCTGGACGGTCTCGCGATTCAGTCCGATGCGTACGCGAACTCGCTCGTCGACGCGGGCGAGTTGACGCGTGAGCTCGAGGTGATCATCCAGGAAGCACGGCGCAAGGCGGACACGCCGGAGGCCGTCGCGGTGGAGACGCTCTACCGGCTGCTGCACGACCGGCACCGCATGCGGCGGTGGCGCATCGGGAGGGAAGATGACCTGAGGCGCCTGACGCGCGATCAGGTGGTCGCCTTCTACCGGACGTTCTACCAGCCGTCGAACACGATTCTTTCGATCGTCGGCGACGTGGATCCGGACGCGGCGCTCGCCGCCGCCGAGCGCCGCTACGGCGGGTTGGCCGACCGTCCCGTTAGGCGGGATCGCGGCCCCGCGGACCCCGCGGGGCCGCGCGGGTTCCGCTTCGAGGATGTCGCCGGCGACGTCACACAGTCGCAGCTCGTGATCGGCTGGCGCACGCCGGCTGCGCTGGACCCCGAGACCCCGCCGCTCGAGATGGCGGCCACGGTGTTAGGCAGCGGGCGCGCCTCGCGACTCTATCGGAGCGTCCGCGATCGCGCCCTGGCGGCCTCGGTGACGGCGTCCGACTACACGCCGACGGACCTCGGCGTGTTCGTCGTCCACGCCGACGGACCGCCGGCCGTGTCGGGCGACGCGCTCCGCGCGATCTGGACGGAGGTGCGCGACCTCCGCGAGCACGGCGCGACCGCCGACGAACTCTTCCGGGCGCGGCGGCTGGTGGAGGCCCGCTTCGCGCGGACGCTCGAGACCATGGAGGGCCAGGCGAACTGGCTCGCCGACTGGGAGGCATTGGGCGATTGGCAGTTAGGCATCACGCACTACGATCGACGGATGGCGGTCGAGCCGCGCGACATCGCCGACGTGACGCACAAGTGGCTGGGACTCGACGCCGCGGCGGTGGTGTCGTACCGTCCCGCCGCGATCGCGCCGCTCGCCGCCACCGGCGGCGCGCGGCGCGCTCGCCTCGAGGCACCCCCCCGCCCGATCCCCGTGGGAGGCGCGCCCGCGGCGCCGCCGATTGCATCGGCGGCTGCCGCGCCCGCGCCCGCGCTCGAAGCCACCCAGGCCCGCGTGCGCTGCTACCGCACCGCGCGCGGCACGCCCATTCTCGTTAGGCAGATCCCGGGCGCGCGCCTCGTCCACCTCGCCGTCTCCGTCGTCGGCGGCGCGTCCGATGAGCCAGCGGAGTACGCCGGCCTCACGTCCCTCCTCGTCCGCACCGCCGTCAAAGGCACCGCGCACCGCGACGCCAACCGCATCGCCGCCGACGCCGAGCTCCTGGGCGGCAGCATCGCGCCATCCGCGGGCGCCGAGAGCTTCGGCTGGTCCATGTCCGTGCCCACCGCGCGCGCGGACGATGCACTCGCGCTCCTCGCGGACGTCGCCCAACAGCCGACCCTCGCCGAATCCGCGCTCGACACCGAGCGCCAGGTCGCACTCGCCGCGCTGGCGCTGTTGCGCGATGACATGCAGCAGTGGCCGATGCGCCTTCTCATCCGCGCCGCGTTTCGCGGGCATCCGTACGGTGTGCCGGCGTCGGGCGATGAACGCAGTCTGGTCGCCATCGATGCCGCGCAGCTCCACGACTGGCACGCGAGGCGCTGTCTCGCGGGTCCGTCGGTCATCGCGATCGTGGGCGACGTCGACCCCGACGACGCGGCGTGCAGCGCGGCGCGCCACTTCCAGGAGTTGGGCGGCGCGCCGGCCCGCGCGCCGCAGGCGCCGGCGTGGACGCGCGAGGCGGTGATGGTCCGCGAGACCCGCGACAAAGCGCAGACGGCGCTGGCGATGGCGTTCCCGTCGCCCGACCGCGGAGACGACGCGCGCTTTGCCATGCACCTGCTGGCCGGCGTGGGGAGTGGGTTAGGCGGACGGTTCTTCGAGGAGCTGCGCGACAAACGGTCGCTCGCCTACACGGTCAGCGCGGGCGCGGTCGAGCTCAGACGTGCGGGGCTCTTCCGCACGTTCATGGCGGTGTCGCCCGCCCGCGAGGAGGAAGCACGCCGCGGAATGCTCGATGAGCTGGCCAAGCTCCGCGAGGCACCGGTCACCGAAGACGAGCTCGCGCGCGCCAAAGCCTACGCGATCGGCATGCACGCCATCCGCGAGCAGAGTGGCGCGGCGGTGCTCGGCGATGTGCTCGACGCGTGGATGTTCGGCCGCTCGTTAGGCGAGCTCGAGGAGTACGAGAGGCGCGTTCGGGCGGTGACCGCGGTCGAGATGCAGCGGCTCGCCCGACGCTATCTGGATGAAAACCGGCGCGTGGAAGCGGTGGTGGCCGGCACGCCTGGTTCCGCCTAACTGCCGCCGTGCTGCAGCTCGCCCGCCGCGCGGCGCAGCACGTCGGCCGCGGGGCGAAGACGGCCGGCGGCCGTGCGAAGCCCGATCGGTACGCGATAGTCGGACGCCTGATAGGCGATCAATCCTTTGATCGCCGCGCGGCTTGTCGCCCACGCCAGCACGCCCCGCAGCGCGCGCGCCTGGCTCTCCTCGCCGTGCGCGAGCGGGAAGCCGCCGGCCTCGAGCACCCAGACGGGCTTCGGCGACCGCGATGTCCGGATCCACCCGTCGGCGATGCGCATCCGCGCGTCGAGGGTTGCCGCGCCGCCTAACCATGGGAAGAGCGACAGCGACGTGCCGTCCACCGGTGATGCGGCGGATGCGCTCCACGCGTAGAGCACACTGTCGGCGGCGTTGAATCCGCCCACGTGCGCGAGCACGCGCACCACGGCGCTGTCCGTCGAGCTGTCATCGTGCGCTGCCTCGGAGGCCGCGCGCAGGTACGCTTCCCAGGCATCCACCGGAATCGGCCCGATCGCATGCGCCGCGGCGCCGTTGGGATCGACTACGGGCACCACGAAGTCCGGGTGCACGCGACGCGCGATGCGCTCCACGTCGGCCACGCGATCGCGAAGATAGGAATTGACAGCCGCCGGCGGAACGCGCCCCTCCTCCGACAGGTCCAGCGCCGCGATGACGACCCGCGATCTGCGCACGTCATCAAGCACGTGCTCCACGCTGTCGAGCGTCGCGGCGCTCGCGCCGTTCGGCGTGAAGTAGATCGTGAGGGCGCCTGCGCCAATCGAGTCGGCGAGGCCGAGGTCACTGGTCAACGACACCGGCGTCGGCGGATCCGAGAGGGTCGGAAAGACTTTCAAGCCGACCACGAAGTCGCTGTCCGGATGCTCCTGCAACCGCTGTCGCGTGTAGCGGTCGTAGCTGCGCACCGCGCGCGCGGCCGATGGGATCTGCGACACGATCAGCAGCAGCCACGCCGCGGCGACGAGCGCCATCACGCCGCGCACCAGCATGCGGGCGTTGGGCCGCCCCGGCGTGACCGGCGCAAAGATTGGCACGTACAGAAACCACGGCATCACGAGCGCCATCGACTGCGCCGAGAGCGCGATCGCGTTCCGGTCAGCCGCGAGCAGCGTGAGGAGCGGCGTGCCCGGCGATACGCCGACGAAATCCAACCAGTGCGCGAACGTGATCAGCGCGAGCAGGAAGTCGAAGGCCAGGATCGCCGAGCCAATCGGCACCGACGTGCGACGGTTGGCGAGTGAAGAGGCGGCCTGCGCGGTCGCCAGCGCGATCGCCGCGGGCCAGATCCACGCGATCGAGATGAGCGCGGCGCCGGTGAGCAGCGAGGTCGAGATGAGCGAGACTACCAGCGCCGGCAGGAGCAGGAGTCCGCCTAACGCACTGAGAAAGGCGAGCGCGGGCGGCACGCCCTGGACGCGGGCCGCGCGTCCGGCGACCCACAAATCCCAGATCAGGACCAACGCGCACAGCACCAGGTGCGCCGTCGCCAAGTGGTGCCATGCGCTGAGCCGGCTCATCCCCTTCCGGACGCGGAACGATGCACGGCCGTCACGCGACGAGCCGTCGGCCAGCCGCTCAAAACATCGACATCGCGAGCACCGAGCGCAGCGAATCATTGGTGGCGCGCAACCGTCCGCTCAGCACCCGCACCACCGACCACAACACCTTGTACGCGATGTCGCGGTGAAAATCCAACAACATTTCGAACTCGGCGCGGCTGATGGTGATCACCTTGGTGCCGCCGTGCGAGATCGCGTCGGTGGACCGCTCGCTGCGGTCGAACACTGCCATCTCCCCGAACATTGCGCCCGTCTTGAGCACGGCCAGCGCTTCCTCACCGGCGCCCGGTATCTGACGGCTGATGCGAACCTCGCCCCCGATCACGATGAACAGCCGGTTCCCGGGCTCTCCTTCGTGGAAGATCTGCTCGCCCGATGCGTACGTCTTCTCCTCGCACAATTCCGAGATGCGCTCGAGTTCGTCGTTCGAAAGCCCGCTGAAGATCTGCAGGTTGCGCAACACGTCGATCGTGGCTGCCATCGCCTCCCTCGCGCAGTGAGCCGCTCCAACCTACACGCGGGCTGACGGGGCGAAACCCCTGCCTCGGAGGCTTCGTCGTGTGAGGCGTTCATGCTGGTACCGGTGTGTCTCCGTCTCTATGTTGATGCCCGTGAGCTCTTCGCGCGTCCTGACGGTTCCCAACCTGCTCTCCCTCTCGCGACTGCCGCTGGCAGCCGCGTTCCTCTTTGTTGAAGGCCGCTCGGCGCGTGTGGTGCTCGTTGGGCTGGCGTCGCTCACGGACTTTTTCGACGGTTGGCTCGCGCGTCGCGGGCAAACGTCGCAGCTCGGCGCGCTGCTCGACCCGATCGCCGACAAGACGTTCGTCCTTGTCGCGATTTTGGCGTTCCTCATCGAAGGCGCCGTCACGGCCAGCGAGTTCTTCATCGTGATCTCGCGCGATCTGGCGACGGCGATCGGGTTCATCGTCGCGTATCTGTTGCCGGGTCTCGATCCGCGCGCGTTCAAGGCGCGGTGGCCCGGGAAAGTGGTCACGGTGCTGCAACTGGCGGCGCTCTTCGCGTTGCTGCTGCGGCCCGCGGTATTTCCAGCGTTGGTCCCGCTCATTGCGCTCGCATCAGCCTGGGCGATTGCGGACTACACGCTCATGCTGCACCGCCAGCGCGTTCGGTCGTGAATGCGGGGACGGGGCGCCGTGATCCTCGTTTTTTTCTGTGCCGGAGTGAAGGCGCCGCAATGCGCGGCCGCACAACTCGAGTCGCGAGTGCAGGCCGGCGCGCGGATCGATGTACTCGCCTCCGCCACCACGGCGGTTCAGGCGGGAGCCGAGTTGAACGCGAAGGCCTCGACTAACGTGCGGGTCGGACTCACGCTCGCGGCCGGCGAGTCATCTGCGCACGGGCGCACGGGCTTCAGTGCGCGTGCCGACCTCGTGGGTCGCTTTCTGCTCGATCCGGGTTTTCAGATGCGCTGGGCGCCGTACGCGGGTGGTGGGCTTGGCTTGCGTTACGACAGAATCGGCAACTGGCGCGGAACCGTCATCGCGGTACTCGGCGTCGAAGGGCCGAATTGGAGCGGCGTGGTGCCGTTCGCCGAGGGCGGTTTTGGTGGCGGCGTGCGACTCGGCGTGGGTTTCCGGGCGATGCGTCGTGCCGGCCGGTAAGCGTAGCGCCGAGTCTTGATTCTAGGCCGCCGAGACTGCGTCGACGGGCTCCGTCGTTTCGGCTTCGGTTTTTGCTTTCGGCGGCCGACAGAACCGCGTTCCGAGCGTCCGCAGGTCAGTCAGTTCGGCATCCGACAATTCTGGATAGCGGTCCTGCAGGTACGGCATCGTATCGTTGAACCACTCTTCCTGGTGTTCCGGTACCGCCTGTATCACGCCACACCGCATGATGTGCTGAAATAATTCGTCGCGTGCCTGCTCGAACGGCGTCGGTGCAGGGGTCTCACGGCGACGATTGCGCTGTTTGGCCATTCCATCCCGTTGGCTGAAGTAACAGCAATATATCGCGATGCACGCGCGGATTGAAGCGCTCGCGCGATAATGCCGAATTCATTGGGCGCCCCATACGTTACGTCAGGACGCCGGTGAGCGTTGACGATCGAGCAACTCGAGGACGACGTGCACCAGCGCGTCCGGGTTCTCTTCCGGTACAAGCGCGCCGACACCATGAAAGCGAACCAAACTGCTGCCGCCTATCGCACTTTGCAGGCGTTCCGGCACCCCGCTGTCCAGCCACGGTTGGTCCTCGCCCCACACAATCGCCGCCGGCGCGCGAATCAAGGAGAGGTCGAGTTCCTCGACATCATCGGCCTTGAGCGCTCGCGCGATCGTGAGCAGGTGCGTCACGCCGTCCGGCCCCACGTACGGCGCCAGGTACCTGGCCACGAGGCGTGCGGGCATGGTTTCCTTGCGCGCGACGCTGTCCTCGAGGACGCGACGCAGCAACGGTGCCGCGCCGAGTACTCCGTGCGCCACGCGCAACGCAAAGCGTGCGGTGCCGAGCTGCACGGTACGCACGTCGCGGCCCGGACATTCGCCGAACGCGACGCTATTCACGAGCACGAGACCATCCACACGCGCCGGGTGCCGCAGCGTGAGACGCTGCACGATGCCGCCGCCAACACCTAGTCCGACCACTGCCGCGCGTGGCACGCGAAGCGCCGCGAGTGCGCGGTCGAGATACTCTGCTTGAGCCGCGATCGAATAGTTTGCCTCGAGCGGACGATCGGATTCGCCGTAGCCCAGCAAATCGACGGCGTACGCAGTGTGGCCCGCGGCTGCGAGCAACGGTCCGACGACGCGCCACACGAAACTCGACGTTGCGAAGCCGTGCACCAGCATCACTGCGCGTCCGCCGTGACCATATCGTTCCACGTGCAGAGCGCCTGGGCCGGCCGGAACGCGGATTACGTCCGGATCGATGGGAGCTTCCTCGGTTGGTCGGTGAAGAAAACGCGCCGGACAAGATATCAGGACCCATCGACCACTTGCTACGATGCGCGGAGTCAGGCCAGTACCTGCGATCCAGACCCAACGCTAGCTTTCACCCCTATCCCCAGCGAGTTAACGGTCCATGTCACAGAAGAGCGCCCGCGCCCAGCGGTCGAACGTCGTGCGCACGCAGCGGGCAGCGAACCTGAAACCGTTCTATATCGGCTTGGTCGTGGTCGCGATCATCGGGATCGCGCTGATCGCGCGGACCGCGCAGCATAGTGACGCTTCGCGCCCGACGATCGCAAACGTCGCGGCTGCGCCCCTCAAAGCCGAAGGCCATCTCCTCGGCAATCCCAACGCGCCGGTCCAGATATTGGAGTTCGCCGACTTCGGGTGCCCGCACTGCGCAGAATTCGCGACCATTACGGAACCCGACGTGCGCAAGCGCATCGTCGATGTGGGTCTGGCCAGCTATCGCTACTTCGATTTTCCGCTTGGACATTTCCCCAACTCCGTTCCCGCGAGCAACGCTGCGGCGTGTGCGGGCGACCAGAAGAAGTTCTGGGAGATGCACGACAAGTTGTACGAAGGGCAGCCTGATTGGAGCGATGAGAGCAATCCCAAGGGTGTGTTCGAGGCGTACGCCAAGGCCCTGGGCTTGGATGTGCGTGCGTGGGACGCGTGTTACGACTCGCAGAAACATCTTCCGGAGATCGAGGCGAACAGGCAGGAAGGTGTGCGTCGCGCAGTGGAGTCGACGCCGACATTCGTGATCGGCACCAAGAAGATTCCGGGCGCGATTCCGTACGACATGTTGAAGGCCTACGTGGACACGGCGGCGATGGCGGCGGCGTCGAAGCCCGTCGCGAAGAGCGACAGCGCACCGGTAAAGGAAGCGGGCACCAAGCCGTGACGCGCGCGGCGCGCATGACCATCGCGCTCCTGGCGCTCGTGGGCGCGCTCATCGCGCTCTACCTGACGCTGTTCAAAGTGGGCGTGATCAGTGAGCTCGTGTGCGACGTGGGGTCGTGCGAGCGCGTGAACACGTCGCGTTGGGCGACGTTCCTCGGCTTGCCTGTCGCGGCATGGGGACTGGCGACCTACGTCATGCTCTTCGTGCTCGCGTTGGTCTCGGTGCAGCGGGACGCACTCGAGCGGCACATCGCGTGGGCGCTCGTGGCGGTGTCGGGATGGAGCGTTCTCTTTTCGGCGTGGCTCACGTCGAAAGAATTGTTCGTGATCCATGCGATCTGCATCTGGTGTGTCACGTCCGCCACGATCATGACGCTCATCTTTTTGGCCAGCCTCGTCGAATTGGGGCGTGCGCGACGCGCGGATCGCGCGGAACATTTCGATGCGCCTGGCGCAGCATCGCCCGCGGCCTCGGGGACCGGCACAATGCGCCGCGAGCCCCACGGATGAATCCAGCAGGACCCTCTGTACGTCATATTTTGACAGGGGACTCTTTGGTACGATCTCTGCTTGAACGGGAGGTCGAGGTTTCCCGGGCCGCCGCAGATGGCGGCCTCTCCACTCCACCGTCGGAGCATTCCATGTTGGGCAAGTTGTTCCCTGAACGCATATTCGCGCGCAAGCTGAACGCAGCGGCCGAGAAGCGGTTGCGGTTGGCGCAAGCGCGCGCTGAGGAGTCGGTGATTCGGGCGCACGTGGACAACGCGATGATGTTCGTGGACACGTTAGCCGAGGATTTGCCGTTCGACCGCGCGATCGAGAGCTACGTGCGCGTGATGGGTATTCCGGAGCCGTTGGCGAGCACGGTGGTGACCCGTGCACTCGTCACCTTGGGGGAGGACCTGGTGCAGTATCGTCGGCGTCCCGCGGAAGCGGTGCGCGACGAGGAGCCGGCGCGTCCGGCGCTGCGTCTGGACGAAGCTTCGGATGGACGGCTGCGCGCGATGCGGCGTGCATGAGCGCCGCTCGTTAGGCAGCAACGGAACGACCGACGACCCGCCCTCCGGCGGGTCGTCGTGCATCCAGCTCATGACCGCGTCCCTAGCCCTGCGGCAGCACCTCGCGCAGCATGCGTTGCAGGACGGGGTCCGAAAGCGACACGTCCTCGAGCCGCGGAACGACGTGCATCTGCAGGCGAGGGTTCCGATAATGCTCGGCGCGGGTGTCGATACCGCGCTCTTCGGCGCGCAGAGCCGGCGCGGCTTCCCAGATGGCGAGCAAGTCCGGCTGCCGCGCGGCCAGGCGAAGCAGCAGCTTGCGCGCCCGCTCGGGCAGGACGGTGAGCAGGCGCTCGAAGGCCTCAAAGTCGATATCCTGGCGCAGGCGTTCGCGGTGGTCGGGCGACAGGACGAACGGCGGCGTCGGTCGGCGCGGGTCAGGCATGGTAGAGCTCCCGGCGCAGGTACACAAGCGACGACTACGTGAAGGCTGCGCGCGGTTCGGCCGGAGCACAATGGCCGAAATCATCGTTGGAGGATTCTGAGGAATGGAGACGAGGGGAGGGAATGGGGAAGCGCTCGCTGACGCTTGCTTGGGGAAGCGCTAACGCTGGGGGAAGCGGCGGCGACGCCGCCTGAGGGAGTGGAACAACATCGATGGTCTGCGCGACGTGAGTGCCATGCGCGAGCCCGCGCGATGCGGCAATCTCCACCAGAGACAACTGATGTCCTTCCACTCCCTCAGGCGGCGTTGCCGCC
>JAICLH010000112.1 GCA_025927495.1 Gemmatimonadaceae bacterium | reverse complement strand
GCCGCGGCGCGGCAGTGCTGCGCCGCCTGGGCGCGCGCGCACACGGACCAGACCCCTACCTCCTACCGGAGCTCCTCCGGGGCGGGCGCCGGCGTGCCCGGCGCCCCGGCATCGTCACGCGCGCGGCGCGCGCGAAACCAGGCGTACACCGGTACGCCTAACAGAAGAAACGCGAGCGCCGCGATCGCCTGCGCCGGCGCGGTGGCGATCGCGTTGCCGATCATCCACACCGTCCCCACCACGTACACCGCCGGGACCACCGGGTAGCCGGTCACGCGATACGGCCGCGGACGTGCCGGCTGCGTGGCGCGCAGCCGGAACAGCGCCGTCACGGTGAGCGCGAAAAAAATCATGAACGCGAACACCGCCAGATCGCTCAGCTGGTCATAGGTGCCCGACGTCGCGAGCACCGACGCCCACGCGGCGAACGCGCCGATCGCCCACCCCGGCACATGCGACCGACGCGTGACGCGCCCGAAGACGGGGAAGAACTGCCGCGTGCGCGCCATCGCGAACAACACGCGCGAGTTGGAGAGCAGTCCGCCGTTCAAGGTGCCGAGTGTCGCGATGATGAAGACGAGCGCGGCGAGCTTCGCCGCCTCCGTCGGCAGGAAGCTGCCCACGGCGAGCGCCGCCACGGCGGGCGCGCCGCGGTGCAGCGTCGAGTTGGCAGACGCCACAGTGCCCGCGGGCAGCGCGTAGAAGTACGCGGCGTTGAGGCCCAGGTAGAGCGCGATGACGATGAACGTTCCGCCGATGAGCGCGCGCGGCACATTGCGCCCGGGATTCCGGATCTCCCCGGCCGCCATGGGTAGGTACGACCAGCCGCTGTAGGCCCACACGGCACCGACGAGCGCGGCGCCGAACGCCGACATGGTGACCGCGCCGCCGGGCGCCGGTTGGGCGAAGTGCGTCCAGGACCCGGTGCGCGCACCGGCGAGCGCGCCGGCCACGATGCCTAACACCGCCAGCACCTTGATCGTGGCGAGTGCCACCTGCACGCGGCCGCCCGCGCGCACGCCGGCGCAGTTGATCGCCGCGAGCGCCAGGATCGGCACGATGGCCGCGGCTTGCGGCGCCCCGAACGACCAGTGGACCGGCACGCCCCACACCGTGTGCGCGACGCGCAGCCACGGTCCGCCTAACGGAACCAACGGCGACAGGAATGTCGCGAACGAGACGCCGAGCGCGGCCAGCGAGCCGCTGCCGGCGGTGAATCGCACCCAGCCGTACAGAAACGCCACCGCATCCCCGAACGCGGCGCGCAGGAACACGTACTCGCCGCCGGCCTCCGGCATCATCGCGCCCAACTCCGCGTACGCCAACGCACCGAAGAGCGTCAACACACCCGCCGCCAGCCACGCCGCCAGCACCGCCCACGGGCTGCCTAACAGCTGCGTCATCACCGCGGCCTTGAGCAGCACGCCGGTGCCGACGATCGTGCCCACCACCAACGACATGGAATCGAGCAGCGACAGCCGCCGCACGAGTCGTCCGTTGCTCGGTGCCTCGCGGACCCGCGCCTCGGGCGCCGGCGCGGTCATGGTGCGTGAACGATCTCCGCGCGAACGAGATGATCCAGTCGCGGATAATTGCGATCGAGGTACGAGTTGCCGCCGTCGAACACCGGACCCTGGTGTCCGGCGCGCATCCCGCCGCCGGCCGACTCGCCGTACTCCGCGTTCAACCGGTCCACCACGTCCATGCCGCGCACGACCGCGCCGAGGGGCGAGAAGCCTTGCGCGTCGAGCTGCGGGTTGTCGCGCAGATTGATGTAGAGCTGCGTCGTGCGCGTCTCGGGGCCGGTCATCGCATAGGCAATGGTGCCGCGAGCATTCGTGTGGCGCACGCTGTCATCCCGGATGCGCTGATTGCGCCAGCGTTGCGCGAGTGCGGGATCGCCCGCGATGCCCCACTGCGCGATGTAGCCGGCGCGCACGCGCGAGAACCGCGAATCGTCGTAGTACCCGGCGCGCACGAGCTGATAGAGCCGGTCCACGCCGCGCGGCGACCAGTCGCGATGCGCCTCGATCACGAAGTCTCCCTTCGTCGTTTCGACGCGGACGAAGAAGCGATTTGGCGCTCGCGTCGTCCAGAACGCGCTCGATGGATCGGCGAGGGCCGCTCGGACGGGAGCCGGTTCGCTGCGCGGGGCAGGCGCCGAACCGTGGCATCCGATCGCCACAATGCACGTCGAGGCCAGCGACACCGCCCATCCCGTCAACGCAAGACTGCGCACGACACATGATGCGAATGGACGCGCCCGCTGTCCAGCCGGTCGCCCAACGCCGGCGTGCTTGCTTCGCCGCGCGCGCACCGTCATCATCGCCGACACGTCGATTGCCATGGAGGTGGATGGTGTCCGGTCGTCTCGCGGTTGTCGTCGCTGCGTTGGTCATGGGATCGCTCGCCCTTGCGCGATCACCGAGTACGCACACGCGAGTGCCCGCAGCGTCCGGCAATGGTCTCGCGCGCACGCCACCCATGGGCTGGAACAGCTGGAATCATTTCTCGTGCAACGTCAGCGAGCAGACGATTCGCGAGACAGCGGATGCCATGGTGGTGACCGGCATGCGCGACGCCGGCTATCGGTACGTGGTCATCGATGATTGTTGGCAAGTCGCGCGCGATGCGAACGGTGCATTGGTCGCCGACCCGCAGCGGTTCCCACACGGAATCAAGGCGCTCGCGGACTACATCCACTCGAAAGGATTGCTGTTCGGCATCTACACCGATGCGGGCACCAACACGTGCCAGGGACGGCCCGGCACATTCGGCCACGAGAACCAGGACGCCCGCACGTTCGCCGCGTGGGGTGTCGACTACGTGAAAGAAGACTGGTGCCACGCGCAGCGGCTGGATGCGCCAACGCAGTACGCGAAGTTCCGCGATGCGCTTGCGCGCACCGGCCGTCCGATTGTGCTCAGCATCTGCGAGTGGGGATCGAACCAACCCTGGGAGTGGGCGCCACGCGTCGGCAATTTGTGGCGCACGACCGATGACATCGAAGACACGTGGTCGTCGATGCTCGACAACCTCGACCAATCGGCCGAGCACGCGACGGTGGCCGGTCCGGGGGCGTGGAACGATCCCGACATGCTCGAAGTGGGCAACGGCGGGATGACCGACGAGGAATATCGCGCGCACTTCAGTTTGTGGGCGATCATGGCGGCGCCGCTCATCGCCGGCAATGATCTGCGCGACATGTCCGCTCCTACGATCGCGACGCTGACCAACCGCGAGGTGATCGCGGTGGATCAGGATTCGTTAGGCGCGCAGGGGATACTGGTTTGGGAGCGGCCGCCCGAGCTGCAGGTGTGGGCGAAGCCATTGCGCGACGGCGCGCGCGCGATCGCGCTGCTCAACCGTTCGTCGGCGGTGGCGCGCATCACGGCGTATTTCTCGCGCGCCGGGCTGCGCACCGACTCGGCGCAGGTGCGCGATCTGTGGTCGCACAAGGACCTCGGAAAATTCGGGCGCCAGTTCGTCAGTGCCGTGCCGGCCCACGGGGTGGTGCTCATCCGCGCGACGCCGGTAAGGTGAGGGGCGTCGTTAGGGAAGAGGGAAGCGCTCGCTGGCGCTCGCTTGGGGAAGCGCTGACGCTGAGGGAAGCGGCGGCAACGCCGCCTGGGGGAGCGGACGGACATCAGTTGTCCCTGGTGGAGAATGCCGGATCGCGCGGGCCCGCGCATAGCGCGCTCACGTCGCGCAGACCATTGATGTTGTTCCGCTCCCCCAGGCGGCGTCGCCGCCGCTTCCCCAAGCGCAGCGCTTCCCCAAGCGAGCGCTAGCGAGCGCTTCCCTTTCCCTACAACCCGCTCGCCACGCCGCGCTCGGCGAGGTTCCAGAGCTGGGTCTGCGTCGACACGTGCTGGAGCATCGTGAGCGCGCGCTGCAAAGGCGTGTCGCTCGGCGCTGCGCGGCGGAACGCGCTCGAGTCGCCGAACGCGATCGTCGCAATCTGCTGCTCGAGCAGCCGGTTGACCCAGGGCTGCGCCGCGTCGAACGTCGAGCGGTCGACCTCCACGCCCGATGCGCGCAGATGATCGAAGAACGCGTCGCGCCACGCCGGCAGCACGACGAAATCACCGTGCACCGAGGGACGGAGGCCGCGCGCCACGTCGAACAACGCCGTGCGCGTTTGCGCTGCCTTCGGCGCAAACTCGCGCGCGAGATGCTGCTCGGCGCTCGACAGCGTGTCCGAGGCGACTTTCACGTCGGGCGTGATGCCGCCGCCGCCGAGCACCGTGCGGCCGCCGTCGCTCCTGTATCGCGGCCGGGGCGCGGGCGGAGCCAGGTCCGCGAGCTGGTTGCTCGATGTATCGGGCGCGCCGTCGAACGTGCGCGCTCGCTGAATGCTGCGGCCGCTCGGCGTATACCACCGGCCCGTCGTGAGCTTGAGCGCGTACCCGCCGTCCAGATTGAACAGCGACTGCACCACGCCTTTGCCGAACGACGTCTCCCCGACGATCACGGCCCGGTCGTGATCCTGGAGCGCGCCCGCGACGATCTCGGACGCCGATGCCGTGTAGTGATCGACGAGCAGCACAACCGGCTCCGAGCGCACGAGGGGCGGAATGCGCGCGCGATATTTTTGCGCCGGCTCTCCGCGTTGGCGGAGCTCCGCGATTTCCTGGCCGGCCCGCAGGAACAGGTTGCTCACCGCGAGAGCTTGGGCCACGTCGCCGCCGGGATTGCCGCGCAGGTCGATGACGAACGACCGGGCGCCGTGCTGTTTGAGCCCGGCGACCGCGCTTGCCATCTCGCTGTCCGCGGTCTCGTTGAATCGTTGGAGCGGGATGTAGCCCGTGTGGTCTCCGATTACCATCGCGAACGGCACCGCTTGCGGGCGGACGATGGCGCGCACGAAATGCGTGTGGATGGGCATCGGCACACCGGCGCGGAGAAACGTGATGTCGACGCCCGAGCCGGGTTCGCCCACGAGGAGCTGCGAGACGCGATCGCCCGGCAAATCGGCCACGGGCGTGCCGTTCACGGCCACGATTTCGTCGCCCGCCATCACGCCGCCTAACGCAGCCGGCGAATGCTGGAACACGCCCGCGACCGCGATGCCGCCGGGGTGCCGCTCGAGCGACATGCCTAACCCGCCGTACGCGTTGCCGATGTCGTTGCGCAGGAAGCCCGCGATGGCATTGCGCGAGAACAGGCTCGCGTACGGATCGCCGATCGCGCCCACCATGCCGCTCGCCGCTTTCAGGAACAGCGAGTCGTCGGACATCGAATCGACACTGCGTGTCGCGACGAGATGCCGCACTTCGTCGAACAGCCGCGCGCCGCGTTCGTCGCTTTTCGGTTGCCGGCTCGCGGCGATTCCCACGACGACGGCGACGCCAGCGGTCGCCGCGAGCGCGGCGGCTACGTGGACGGTCCGCATCTGCCGGAAACCGGGCATGGCGATCCTCGGCTGAGACCAGAGGGGCCGAACAACGCGCGCATCGGCGCGCCGAGCCACTTCACCGAATGAGAACGGTGTAGCAACCGGGCTGTAGCGTCAATGGCGGCCCGGCTGACCGGCGTGTCAGAATCTCGCCATCGCACCCAGCGTGCCCGGCCGTTGCGCGGTTGGAAGTCGAATTCACGCTCGGTATGTTGCGCACATGGGTGCCCCGCGCGCGCTTGCGACGCCTAGCCGCGAGCAGACGACGAGCAGCGTCGAGCTGCTGGATCGGACGTTCCTCGCGGCGAACTATCTGTCGGCCGCGCAACTCTATCTCAAAGACAACGCGCTGTTGCGCGAGCCGCTCGCGCCGCGACACATCAAGGCGCGATTGCTCGGGCACTGGGGTACGGTGCCCGGCATCAATCTGCTCTACGCCCATCTGGGCCGTCTGGTGCGCGACCGCGGCCAACGAGTACTGCTGGTGGTCGGCACGGGTCACGGAGCGCCCGGTGTACTCGCGAATACGTTCCTCGACGGGACGTTAGGCGAACGATATCCGCAGTATTCGCGCGACGCAGCCGGCGTGACCGCGATGGTGCACGCGTTCTCATGGCCGGGCGGGTTCCCGAGCCACCTCACGGCGCTCACGCCCGGCACGCTGCACGAGGGCGGTGAGCTCGGCTATTCGCTCGTGCACGCGACGGGCGCGGCGATGGACTATCCCGACCTCCTCGTCGCGTGCCTCATCGGCGACGGTGAAGCAGAAACCGGTCCCCTCGCGGGCTCGTGGCACTGGCACCGGTTCCTCAATCCGGCGCGCGATGGAGTCGTGCTGCCCATCCTGCACCTGAACGGGTACAAGCTGTCCGGGCCGTCGCTGTTCGCTCGCTTGAGCAGCGAGGAGCTGGCCGAGTATTTCGCGGGAATGGGCTACGAGGCGCGCGAGGTGGCCGGTGATGACCGCGCGCTGGCCCACCGGTCCATGTGGGACACGCTCGACTGGGCCGCCGATCTGTTAGGCGAGATCAAATATGCCGCGCGCGAGGGCGGCGCGAGCCCGCGACCGTGGCCGCTCATCGTGCTGCGCACACCCAAGGGCTGGACCGGGCCCACGAGCATCGATGGTCAAGCGGTCGAGAACACGTTCCACGCGCACCAGATCCCCATCGAAGATCCGCGTACCAACCCCGACCACCTGCGCGCGCTCGAGCGGTGGCTGCGGAGCTACCATCCCGAAGAGCTCTTCGATGCCGACGGCCGGCCGATTCCGGAAGTGACGGCCATGTACCCGGTGGGTGACATGCGGTTAGGTGCATGTCCGGAGGCCAACGGCGGCGCGCTGCGCGTGCCGCTCGAGTGCCCCGATCCCACGGCCGTCGCGGTCGACGCCGCCGTGCCGGGCGAGACGATCATCGAGAACACGCGCGTGTTAGGCGGCTACCTGCGCGAAGTGTTCAACGCCAACGAGCACGAGCGGAACTTCCGCCTCTTCTGTCCTGATGAAACGTCCTCGAACCGTCTGCAGAACGTGTTCGAGGCAACGCTGCGGTCCTGGATGCTCCCGCTCGTCCCGACCGACGAGTACCTCTCCATGACCGGCCGCGTGATGGAGATCCTGAGCGAGCATTGCTGCGAGGGATGGCTCGAGGGCTACGTCCTCTCCGGACGCCATGGGGTCTTCGCGTGCTACGAGGCCTTCCTGACGATCGTCGACTCGATGGTGCAGCAGTTCGCCAAGTGGCAGAAGATGGCGCACGAGGTGCCGTGGCGCGCGCCGACCGCCTCGCTCAATCTCCTGGTCACGAGCCACGTTTGGGAACAGGATCACAACGGATACAGCCACCAGGGCCCGTCGTTCATCAACCAGCTGCTCACCAAGAAGGCGGCCACGACGCGTGTCTATCTGCCGCCCGATGCGAACACGCTGCTCGTCACCACACGCCACTGCCTGGAAACCACGGGCGACATCAATCTGATCGTCGCATCGAAAAAGCCGATGCCGCAGTGGCTCGATAGCCGCGAGGCCGAGGTGCAGTGCGCGGCCGGCGCGTCGCACTGGGAGTGGGCGGGGCACGATCCGATGAACGCCGACATCATCCTTGCTGCCGCCGGCGATGTCCCTACGCGCGAAACGGTGGCTGCGGCGTGGTGGCTGCGGCGCATCGCTCCCGAGCTGCGTGTGCGCGTCGTGAACATCATCGATCTCTTCGCACTCCAGGCACCGCGCGAAGAAGCGCACTCCATTGACGCGGATCGTTTCGCCGCGCTGTTCGGCACGGACACGCACGTGGTGATGGCCTTCCACGGGTACCCCGACGTGATCCACGAGTTGATTCATCACCGGCCGAATCCGCAGCGGTTCCACGTCCGCGGGTACATGGAGGAGGGCACGACGACCACGCCGTTCAATATGCTCGTGCTCAACCGAATGAGCCGCTACGACCTGGCCATCGAAGCGCTGAGGCGCACGGGGCGCGCCGAGCGTGTCGCGCCGCTGGAGGCGAAGTTGGCCGAGCACCGCACGTACATCGTCGCCAACGGCGAAGACATGCCGGAAGTCATGAACTGGCGATGGTCCGCCTAACGGACCCCGCCTCACATCAGGTGTGGAACCACCACGGCCGTCGTACAGCCGGCCCGCTCGACGATCGACGCCGTCCCTTGCCCGAAGAACAACGGCTGCGCGAGCAGCTTGTTCTCCGCGCCTAACACCAGCAAGTCGTAATAGCCGGCGTGCGACTGCTCGATGATCGTGGTCGCGGGATCGCCGCTGGCCAGGATGCGCACGCGCGGGTCGACCCCGGCTGTCGCGGCGATCGTCGCCAAATCGCCGCGGATGCGATTCTCGAGCGTCTCCGCCTCGAACTCCGCCACCGCGTGCGACGCACGCAGCTCGGGCACCGCGAGCGCGCCCGTCGTCACGCGTGCCTCGTTGATGACGTGGAGCAACGTCACCTGCGCTCCCGACGACGCCGCATACAAGAAGGCGAATTCGGCTGCCGCGCGCGAGAACACGCTGCCGTCCAACGGCACCACGACTCGTTCGAACGGGCCGGACATCGCGTCTTCGGCGGCGCGGACGATCACCACCGGTATGCGTAGCTTGGTCACCACTTCGCCCACCGCTGAACGGCTCACCAGGTGGCGCGGCGCCGCGCCGATGAACACGAGGTCGTAGTCGCGCGCCGCTTCGTCCAGAATGGCGGTGGTCGGCGCGGCCGAACGTACGCGCCGGATGACCAACCGCTTCTGTTGGTCCAGCATGAGCTCGGCGGCGCTCGCGAGATGCACGTCGAGGCCGTGGCCGGCGAGTGACGACGTGCGCGACCCGCGGAGACGCGGCCACCGCTGGTGCGCGCGCGCCGAGTCGACGTACATCGCCGTCAGCGTGCCCTCGTGCGCGCGGACGATCGGTGCCGCCAGCGCGAACGCCGCCATTGCGTTAGGCCCGCCGGCCGTCGGGACGAGGATGCGGAAGGCGCCGGTGGGCAGCAACAGCGTGCGGTCGCCCGGCTCGAGACGCCGGCGCTCCTCGTCGGTCACCGGGACGCGCTTCATCACGGCGCGCAGGAACAGCGGCGCCATGAACGACGTGATCACCGCGATCATGACCACGATCGAATACATCTCCTGCGTCAACAAGCCGAGCGACAGCCCGATGAGGGCGACGATCAGCTCCATCGCCCCGCGGGCATTCATCCCGATGCCTAACGCAAACGATTCCCACCGCCCGAGTTTGCCGAGGCGCCCGCCCACGTAACAGCCCACGAGCTTGCCCGCCACGGCAATGCCCAACACGATCGCCGGCAGCTGCCACCCCGTGAGCGACCACAGATCCACCTTGAGGCCGACGAACGCGAAGAAGATCGGCGACAGCGATGCGAGCACGAACGTCTCGATCGTCTGCAGCGTCGCGGCGCGCACGCGCGGGATCTGCCGCACGAGCAGGCCGAACACGAACGCGCCGAACACCGCGTGCACGCCGATCGCCTCCGTGGTCGCGGCGCACAACAGCGTCATCACGAGAATGAGCGTCAGATCCGCGCCGATCAGCGGCACGCTCCGATTCACCCATCCGATCGCCCGCGTGAATCCGGGATAGACGAGCCACCGCATCACGGCAAGGAAGATCACGAGCGCCGTCGCGGTGAACGCCAGCGATCCGGCCGAGAACGAACCGGCCGTCGCAATGCCCGCGATCACCGAGAGCACCAGCCAGCCGACGGTGTCGTCGACGACCCCCGCCGACAGAATCACGACCCCGAGGTTCCGCCGCATGAGATTCAGGTCGATCAGAATCTTCGCGATCACCGGCATGGCCGAGATCGCCATCGCGGTCGCGATGAACGCGGCAAAGATCGCGCGCTGTCCCGTCTGGGCCAGGTAGCGGTCGGGGAGCAACAGGCCTAACGCAAGGCCCATCCCGAACGGGATCGTGATCCCGAACACCGACGCCATGAGCGCCGGCCGGCCCAGCCGCCGCATCACGCGGACATCGGTTTCGATGCCGGTGAGCAGCAGCAAGAAGATCATCCCGAGGGTGGAAATCACCTCGAGCAGATGGAACTGCGAGGTCCGTTGCGGGAAAATCGACGTGAAGAGGCCGGGCGCGTAATGCCCGAGAATCGTCGGACCCAACACGATGCCGGCGAGCAGCTCGCCGATCACCGCGGGTTGTCCGAGTCGCCGCATGACTTCTGCCAGCAGCCGGCACAAGAACATGAGGCCGGCGATCTGCAGCAGCAGGATCTGTAAGTCGTGCCCCGAAATCGGCGGCACCGTCGCAGAGCCCATGCGTCCCTCGTGTCCAGCGGTGCGGGGGGCGATTGAACGGAAACCCGCCGCAAGTTCGCGACGGGTCCGCAGATGTGCACCAAGCTAATGCCAGGCAGGCAAGCAGACTATTCAGCGAAATCGTCGTTGCAACCCGATCCCGACAAAACGACTGACCGGCCGGTAAGCGACGATGCGATTAACGCGCCGGGAGCTCGATTCGCGTGATCCGTCCGTTGGGGCCGACGGCCCATCCGACGCGTGCGGAGCCGAAACCGACACTCCAGTACGCCGCCGAGTCGATGAGCGACCAGGTGCGGCCGTCATCGTTGGATGCGGCGGCGCCGCCGGGTCCCACCGCAACGAGCCATGGATGACTGGACCGCGCGTATGCGGCGCCGAACACCGGCCCGGGGAAGGGAAGCCGGCCGCCCATGGTCCAGGTGCGGCCGCCATCCTCGGTGAACGCGACGTCATCCTGAAACGCATGCAGGCGCGCGATGTGCCCGCCTAACGCGACGATATGGCGCGCGTTCCGCACGGCCAGACTGGTGATGCCTTCCGACGTGTCGGCAGGCAGCGGGGTGCGCGTCACGTCCCACGTGGCGCCGCGGTCGCCGGTGCGCAGCACGCGCGCCGCCGCCCCGTTGCCCGTCCCGATCCAGGCATCGCTCGGCGGCAGCGCCATGGCACACGTGCCGCTCGCCGCGAAGGCTCCCTCGTTAGGCAGCGCCGCCGGCAGGGCAGCGGGCGACACCGGCAACCAGTGCGCGCCGTCCGTCGTCGTGATCACGAGGAAGCGTCCGCCCACGGCGTCGCTCACCGCCACACCGTGTGTCGCGTCCCAGAACGCGAAGCAGTCGTAGAACGCCTGCGGATCGCGCGCGGTGAACTCGAGCGCCCACGAGGCGCCGCCATCCGTGGTCTTGTAGATGCGCGACCGGTCGCCTAACCCGCTGGACAGGAGATACGCGGTACGCGCGTCCACGGCATGGACGTCCCGGAACTCGAGCGAGTCCGCGTTGGGCATCACGGCGCTCCGCCAGTGTGCCCCGCCGTCGGTCGTGACCGCCCACGTCGCCGAGTGGCCGCCCACCCACACCACGGACGAGTCGACGGCGCTCACATCCTGGAGCAGCGCTGCCGTTCCGCTCCGTTGGGCAACGAGTCGAATCGCAGGTGCGCGCGGACCTGGTGCCGTCGCGCCCGCGCCGGCGGCGAATACCGCGCCGCCGAGCGCGAGCAGCCAGAGCCCGCATCTGGATGCCGACGTCAGAATCGATAGCCTACGCCGAATGAGAGAACCGGATACACCTTGAGATACTTGCGCACATCATGTTGCGTCGTTGCGGTCTGTGCTTGCAAGTCCGAGGCGAGGTCCGGATTGCTCGCGGCCCCGGTCCCTCCCAAGTTAATCGTCCGTTTGCCCAATACGGCACCCAGATCGAAGGAATTCGATGGGCCCGCTACGCGCCGGCGTGCCCGTCCCGATTCAGACGTCCAGACGTTTCCGAATCGTGGCGGTTGCCTGTTTCCCGACCGCATATTCCCCGCGTCTTTCCTCATTCGAGCCACGCAATGCGACGAATCGGTTTTCTTGCCGCCTCCTCCGTTGCCGCGATCGCGTTCCTGCCGATCACGACGCCACTCTCAACGAAAAACCTGCCTGGATTCTCCACCGAATCGGCTCGCGTCGAGCTCGATTG
>JAICLH010000082.1 GCA_025927495.1 Gemmatimonadaceae bacterium | reverse complement strand
CGCGACGCAGGGGCATTTTCAAAGGGGGCGTTGCATGAGACGCATGGTGTGGAGTGTGATCGCGGCCGTCACGTCACTCGCGTTCGCCGTCCCGGCGTCGGCGCAACTGGCTTCGAGCCCGGCTCGATTCGGCATCGTGGGGGGCGGAACGTTTCCACTAGGAACTTTGTCGGATCAGTCATCTTCGGGGTGGCACGCCGGCGCGTTAGTCGATCTTGGCCTGCCGCTGGTGCCACTCGGCTTCCGGGTGGAAGGGGCGTGGCATCAGTTAGGCAGTACGGATACGCCCAATGGGCTCTCGTCGTCCGAGAAGGTGCGCGTGATTGCCGTGACACTGAACGCCACGTACGCGTTTGGACCGCAGCCTCTGATCAAGCCCTACATTATCGGCGGCGTGGGCGGCTACAACGTGGAATACGAGCCATCGGGGCTGCATTCGTTTTCCGAGACGCGGTTCGGCATCAATCTCGGCGCGGGCCTGCGCGTGCAGCTCACCGGATTTTCGACGTTCGCCGAGATTCGCTGGCACGACATCTTCACGACCGGAAACAGCGTGCAGATGCTGCCGATCAGCGTCGGCGTCACGTTCTAACGGAAGTTCGCCATGGGTCGTGAGACACCGCGCACCCGCAGCGCGCTCACGGCGTTGGATGAAGCGCGGTTCGGCCCGGGGCGGACGCTGAATCTCCGGGCCGTTCTGCCGACACCGGCCCAGGCCACCGCTCGCGCGGAATCCTGGCTGCGCCAGAAGCAGGTGGAGCGGGCCGGCGATGTCCTCGTCATCACCGGGCGAGGGAATCAGAGCGTCGCGGGCGTGTCCGTGGTGCGCCAGGCCGTTCTCAGCTTGTTGCGCACGCTTCGACGCCGCGGTGTGGTCGGTGCAGTGCGCGAGCACACAGCCGGTTCGTTCGTGGTGACACTCGCGCCGCTGTCATCGCTGCGTTCGGCGCCGTCGCGGCGCAAAGATCCGACACCCGCCCCGACCACCGATCCGCGAATGCTGTCCGGCCTGTCGCGTGAGACGAGAAAGCTGCTGCGGTCGGTCGCACTCTGCTCGTTGGAATCGCTTGGCGTGCGGGCGCCCGAGGCGTTCGTCGAGCGCGAGATGCTCGAGCACCTCTCGCACCTCGGCGCGACGATACGCGACGGTCCAATGCGCGAAGAACGCCTGCGTCAGGCATTGCTCGTTGTGCTCGAGGAGCTCGAACACCGGTGAGTCGACCTGGCTTTTGGTTCCACGGCGGCGGTTCGTTAAGTTCCGCCGTTCCCGCGGCGACCCTTTGATCCCTGCCCTTCGCGCATCTCCGTGACGGCCTTTCTACAATTCGCGCTGATCACGTTCACGTCGGTGCTCTTCATCGTCGATCCGATCGCGGTGATTCCGACGTATCTGGTGATCACGCGGAACGAGACGCCGGCGCAGCGGCGAGCGACCGCGACGCGCGCGACGATCGCCGCGGCCGTGCTCATGATCGTGTTCGGCATCGCGGGCCGTCTCATTTTCCGATTGTTCGGGATCACGCTGCCGGCCTTCCGCATCGCCGGTGGACTCATTCTGTGGTACGTGGCGATGGACATGCTGCGCGGACAGCGCAGCACGCAGGAAAGCAGCACAGAGATCGCAGAGGGCGCGGAGAAGGATGATGTGGCGCTCACGCCCCTGGCGATGCCGATGCTGGCCGGCCCCGGTGCGATTTCGACGGTGATGGTGCTGTCGAGTCAGGCGCGGTCGGTGCCGGAAGCGGTGGTAGTATACGGCTCGGTCGTGCTGACGGCGGCCATCTCGTGGGGCGCGCTTCGGTTAGGCGAAAGGCTGGTGGTCTTTCTCGGGCAAACGGGGATCCGCGTGATGACGCGGATCATGGGTCTGCTGCTGGCCGCCGTCGCGGTGCAATTCGTGGTGACGGGAGCACGGGATGCTTTTCTGGCCCACGGTTAGGCGTCGTGGGAGGTGCCGGTCCTCGCTCGTTCCCTTGCGAATGCACGGCGCACCGAGCCACCTTTCGCGCGCGGCATGTGTCGCCCGTAGAAGAATCGGAACGAGACCAGTCCTCTAAAACCCAACATCATGCGTGTTCCCTTGCAGGTCGCGGTCGCGACGATCGCCGCCGTCATGTGCGTCGGCAGTGTTTACGGCCAGCAGACATCGCTGACCGGCTACACATCCGCCGAGGCGCAGCGCGAACGCGCGCTCGAGGCGAGCACGACGGCGAAACCGGATAGCGCACAGGCCCGCGCCGACTCGCGCACGCTGTCGAGCGATGTCCACGTCGCCGGAACGCCGGCGCAGGCCCGCACGCGCGACTTCGTGATCGACGCGATGAAGCATTGGGGGCTCGAGACCAACGTTCGCGCGTACGATGTCTGGATGCCGCACACGACCCTCATGGAAGCGTGGCGTGTGTCGCCCGATACGCTGCCGCTTCGGCTAGCCGAAGGCCCGGTGCCGGAGGACACGACGTCGTGGACGGTGAAAGAGCCGGTGATCTCCAACGGGTACAGCGGCACCGGCGACGTCTCGGCGCCCGTCGTGTACGTGAACTACGGGCTCATCGAAGACTACGCGGAGCTCGATTCGTTAGGCGTGTCGGTGAAGGGAAAGATCGCGATCGCGCGGTACGGCCGGTCGTATCGCGGTATCAAAGCGCGCGAAGCGGAGAAGAACGGCGCGATCGGGTTGATCATCTACAGCGATCCGGCGGACGACGGGTTCACGCGCGGCGACGTGTACCCGTCGGGACCGATGCGCAATCCGAACGGTGTGCAGCGCGGGAGCGTGCTCAACCCCGACGGCGATCCGACGACGCCAGGCTACGCGAGCAAACCGGGCGTGCATCGCGTGCCGCTCGACTCGGTCAAGATCTCGCACATACCGGTCATTCCAATGTCGTATGGGAACGCGGCCAAGCTGCTCGAAGGCCTGCGCGGCAAGGAGATTCCGCAGAGCTGGCAGGGCGGTCTGCCCTTCCGCTACCACGCGGGACCCGGACCGGTGTCCGCGCACCTCATCGTGCGCAGCGACACCGCCACTGCGGCGATCAAAACGATCTGGGACACGTTCGGCGTCGTGCGCGGCAGCGAATTCCCCGACGAAATCGTGATGATCGGCGGGCATCGCGACGCGTGGGGACCTGGCGCGGCGGACAACGTGAGTGGAACCGTGAGCGTGATGGAAGCCGCGCGTGCGGTGGCCGAAGCGGTGCGCGCGGGCTACAAGCCGAAGCGCACGATCGTCTTTGCGACCTGGGACGCCGAGGAGTGGGGTCTGTTAGGCTCGACCGAATACGTCGAAGACGATTCGCTCAGGCTGCTCCACGGCGCCGTGGCGTACTTCAATCAGGACGTGGCGGCGCAGGGGCCGGCCTTCGGCGGCGGCGGGTCGCCATCCATTCGCTCCACGCTGCGCGACGTGGTCAGTCACATTCCCGACCCGAGCGGCACGGGCAGCATTTACGATGCGTGGCGCAAGCGGACGAACGTGCCCGACAGCGTGCAGCCGCGCATGAGCGATCCGGGCGGCGGCAGCGACTTCGCGGGATTCTACAATCACTTTGGCATTCCCATCGCCGAGTGGGGATTCGGCGGCTCGGGCGGCGTGTATCACTCGCTCTACGACTCGTATCACTGGATGGTGAAGTTCGGCGATCCGACCTTCGGGTACCATGCGGCAGCGGCGCGCATCGGCGCAGCGATGGTCGAGCGCTTTGCCGACGCGGACATCCTGCCGTACGACTACGTCGAGTACGCGAAGACGATGCGCACCTACGTTCCGCGCGTCGATTCCGCGGCGAAAGCAAAGGGCTGGAGCGTGGATACGACCGGGCTCGTTGCGGCAATAAATCGCATGCAACAGGCGGCGACCGCATTCGACGCGACGCGCGATTCGGTGCTCGCGCGCGGTGCCCCGTCCCGCGACGTTGACGCGCGCACGAATGCGGCGTTGCTGCGCGTGGAGCGCGCGTTCACCCGTCCGAACGGATTGCGCACGCGGCCGTGGTTCCGGAACGTGATCTACGCTGCCGACGAAGACAACGGATACGCGAACATGGTGTTTCCGTCGGTGAACGAAGCGATTCGCGCGGGCGACCGTGATCTCACGACGCGCGAACTGACGGATCTCGCGGCGCGCTTCGACACGGCGACGCACGCGATCGAGGACGCAGCCGCGGCGATCACGGGGCGGTCTAAGCGTTAGGCAGTGACGCGCTGCCGTCAGGCGGCGCGTCAGCAGCTGGTTGGGGCGACGGGCGGGTGGCCGGCCGGGCCGGTGCGCATTTTCCCAGGCAACGGCGGCGGCGCGGGTATGAACGGCGGCGGCACGAACGGCGGCCGGTCGGTCGAGAGCGGAATCACCGGCGCTGTGGGCGGCGACGCGGGCCGGGGCCGCGTGGAATACGTGGTGGGCGCGTGCACGATGGGCGCGCGCTCGCGCCGTTTGGCGAGCGCGCGGTGCGCCGCGAACGCGCGCGGGATGGCATCGCCCGCGCGCCGCACGGCCGGCGGGGCGGTCGGGCGCGCGACGCGACCTGGGTTAGGCATCGGCGGCGCGAGGTCGTCCGCCTGCTGCTGCGTCGCCGGCACGGCCGTGGCGGACTCGCCGCTGTCGGGCCGCGCGACGTCGACCGCAATGGTCGGATCCAACACCGGCGCGCGGGCGCGCGGCGGCTCGAGCGCCACGAGCGTCGCTCGCGCACCGCGCGGTGCGCCCGCGCATGCGCATCCGGCGGCGAGTGAAACGTCGATCAACGCGTGCTGCCGCGTGAGGAGACGCTGGGCCAGATCGACGAGAAAGTCCTCGCCGTCCAACTCGACGAGCGCGCGTCGCGCATCACCTGCCGCAAGATGCTCCGCCGACGGCACACCGCCCGGCAAGGAGAAATGGCGCCGGCGGTCCGGCGGGAGGACCGACTCGAAGAATTCCGGCAAGTCGGCGACGCCAATGCCGCGCTCGACCAAGGCGTCGAGGAACGCGCCGGGCTCGAGTCGCGCATCGATGCTCGGATCATCCGCGGCCGGACACGAGCCGACGTACGTGATGTGCAGTGTGCGTTGGGCGAACGCGGCGCGCAGGTATCGCGCGGCCGCGACGGGCGGCGCGGCCAATACGATCATGTGCGGCTCGAGCTCTGCGCCGGCGCGCGTTAGGCGGTCGATCACGTGCGGACACGCCGAGAGAATGGCGGTCTCGGGCTCGTGCGCGGCGAGGTACCGGAGGCAGCCTTCGGCCACCAGCTCATCGCCCCACGTGGCGGGGAACGCCATGTCGTATCCGAGCGCGCGACACGCGTGTGCTAACTGGACGGATGTCGCGGGCAACGCCGCAAGCACGGCATCGGCGCCGAGGATGACGACCGATGCAGGACTGGATTCAGCGGCGGCGCGGGGCGACATTGGCGAGAATATTCGACGAGAAATTAACGATGTCTAATACTTACCCGTTCAGGTCGCCATGCCAAGCCGCGGCCCGTTCATTGCGGACTCGAAACGCCAAGATATGTTCCGCCGACGTCGTTGAACCATTGGTGGCCGCGGAGCGTGAGTTCGATTGATCCCATTGCGGGCGACGTACTGACTCTGTACATGAAAGAAATCACACGTTTGTCACGCGAGCAACGGGAAGCGATCGCCAAGTACGGCGCCCGCACATTTTGGCCCGCTGGTTTCGCGATCTACGAGCAGGGAGCCTTGGCGGACGGCGTCTTCATCGTCGTGCGCGGGCAGGTCGCGCTCCGCAATCCCGTTGCATCGGGACGCAGCTTCGTGCCCTGGGTTGCAACGCCGGGCGAGACGTTTGGCGGTGAAGGGTTGGAAACCGATGCGCGCTATGCGAGTCAAGCGCGAGCCGAGGATGAGACGGAGACGCTGCATCTGAGCACGGCGCGCTTCAGCGCGCTCATGCGTGAGCAGCCGATCCACGCGCTGGCGTTGGTGCGTCAACTCATGGCCGAACGCACCGAGATCCTCGACAAGTTCGGGCAGTACGCGACGCTGACGGTCGAGCAGCGGCTGGTCGCGGCGCTCGTGCGCATGGCGCAGAGCCGCGACGTGCCGGCCGACACGATGCCGCAGGAAAACGTCGTCGTGTCACGCCGCCTGTTGGGCGAGCTAGTGGGCGCGACGCGCGAATCCATTTCGCTCGTGTTAGGCCGGCTGTCCGCCGAAGGACTCATCCAGCGTGCCGGCAACGGTCTCGTGATCGCCGATCTCGACGGCCTCGTGGGCCGCATGGCGCGGCAGACGACGGCGCGGCCGACCATCGCCTTGTACGACGAACGCGCTGCCAGCGGAGCGGACATCAGGGAGTGATCCCGTACGTCCTGCTCGCCATTCTGATCGTCGCCGCCGTGACGCGCGCCGCATCGCGGCGGCGCGTGGAGCGCACCGTGGCCGCGCGCCTGAAGTTAGGCGCCGATGGGATCGTGCCCGGCGCCGGTCCGATCGAGCTGCGGACGCCCGGTTCTCGCGATGCAGTCCTCCTCATCCACGGTTTCGGCGACTCTCCAGACACGCTGCGTTTTCTCGCGGCGGATCTGCAGGCGCGCGGATTCTCGGTGTACGCGCCGCTCTTGCCTGGACACGGCCGCACCCTGGAAGCGTTTCGCGCGTCGGCGCGCGGAACGTGGCTCAATGCGGCGCGCGATGCGTACGCGAACGTCGCCGCGCACTACGAGCGTGTGGGTGTGGTGGGATTATCCATGGGTGGCGCGCTCGCCGTGCTGGTCTCCATCGACCAGCCGCAGGTGAACGCGCTCGCCCTGCTCGCGCCGTACATCGAGCCGCCACGCACGCTGCGGTTGTTCGCGCAGGTGGCTCCGGCGGCCGGGGTCGTGATGCCGTACTTCGGCCGCGGGGTGGGCAACCCGCGATCGATCCGCGATCCGGAGGAGCGGGCACGGTCCTTGGGCTATGGGGCCGCGACGCCGCGGCTGCTCGCCGATCTCGAGGCGGTGGCGAGGGCGGCGCGCGGCGTGCTGGGCCGCGTGCGCGCACCGACGCTGTACGTCCAGTCGCGCGACGACAATCGCCTAACGATGGAAGCCGCCGAAGAGACGTTCGCGGCGATCGGCGCGCCGGTCAAGCGCTTGGAGTGGGTCAGCGGCAGCGGCCACGTGATTACCGTCGACTACGCGCGTGAGCGGGTGTCGGAGCTGGTCGGGTCGTGGATGGCGGAGTACCTGCGCTCCGGGTCCGGCGCATCGCTCGAGTCCTAACGGAGCAGCGTCGGCGCTACCCCGCCGGCGACAAACGATCGGCACCTTCCCACGCGCGGCGGAGGTCGTCGTCTGTGGCGCCGGACTTGGCATCGTCGCTCACCACGGCTCGGCGCACCTGCCCACCCTCGTCCCGGAAGAAAGCGTAGAGCCTGCGCTCGCGCTCGCTTCCCCGCCGCATGAGCTGCGCGCGCTCGTGCTGGAACTCGACGATCCAGATCGCGCCATCGGACATGCGCACGCGGCGGAGAGGCTGTTCTTCGACGCCCATGTGCGCAGGATGCATCCCCGCCGCCGCGCATTCAACCGTGACCGTGTGCCGTGCGGCAGATATATTAGCGGCACGAACATTCACTTCAGCAAGCGAGGAGATGTGCGTACCACGACTTGGACTCTGACCGCACTCGCATTCCTGGCAGCGGCGTGCGCGAAGACGAGCGATGCCGGCAAGGCCGGAGCGGGCGATTCTGCGAGCGCGCCATCGTCGGCGGCGTCGGATACGTCGAAGGGAATGGCGGCGATGGCGGACTCGGACAAGGCCGCGCCGGGCGCCGGCGTCCCGGCCGGCTTCACGGCGATCACCGATCACGCCGACGCCAGCATCTCGAACGCCAAGTACACGGCGAACGGCGGAAAATGGGAAGTACAGACTGGGCCGGCTCATATTCTGTACGCGGCGAAGGACTCGGGATCCGGCGTCTATGCGGTAACGGCGACGATCCAGCAACTCGAGAAGCCGGCGCACCCGGAGGCCTACGGCGTGTTCTTCGGTGGCCAGCACCTGGACGACCGCGCCCAGCAGACCTATGGCTACTTCCTCGTGCGTGGCACCGGCGAGTTCCTGATCAAGCGGCGCGACGGCGCCAAGACGTCATCGGTGGTGGACTGGACGGCGAACCCGAACGTGCCGAAGCAGGATGCGTCGGGCAAGGCGACGTACTCGCTCAAGGTTCACTTTGCGAAGGACACCGCGCATTTCCTGGTGAACGACAAGCTGGTCGACGCGGTGCCGCGGAGCAAACTGCCCAGCGAGGGCGTGGCGGGACTGCGCATCAACCACAACCTTCACGTGCTGGTGACGCCGGTCTCGATCGAGAAGTGAGCATGTGACGACGCGTACGCGGTGAGGCCGCTCAAGCGCCGCGCGGCGGGACGTGCCGCGTTTCGCCTAACGAGAGAATCCACAAGTTCTCCGGGGCCAGCCCCGCCGCGCTCCAGGCCACGGCCGCGCGGCGGGGCGGTTCGTCGACGGGTTCGTCTGCCAGGGAGAAGGTTCCCCAATGGACGGCGAGCGCGATGGGCGGCGCGGCTGCCGGGTGCGCGCGCGCGATGTCGGTGTACGCACGCACCGCTTCGTCCGGGTTCACGTGCACGGGTCGCATGAACCAGCGCGGCTCGTACGCACCCACGGGCAGCACGCACACGTCGAAGGGGCCGTAGCGGCTCGCTACCTCGCCGAACTCCGGGTGATACGCCGTGTCGCCGGCGAAATAGATGTTGTGTTGGCCGCCGCGCAGCGTCCACCCGCACCACAATGTGCGCATGCGATCGAACGGCGTGCGCCCGCTTGCGTGCTGGGCGGGCACGCACGCGACGCGGAGGCCGTCGGCATCCACGGTATTCCACCAATCGAGCTCGGTCACGGCGCGCGCGCCCCAGCGCCTAACGTAGCGCGCGACGCCGAGCGGCGCGAACCAGCGGGCCGCGGGATGGCGGCGCGCAATGGCGCGGACTGATGCGGCGTCGAGGTGGTCGTAGTGGTTGTGCGAGAGCAGCACCACGTCGATCGGCGGCCGCGCGTCGAGCGTTACACCGGGGGTCGTGAGACGGTGGGGACCAGCCCACTGCACCGGCGACGCGCGCGCGCTCCACATCGGATCGGTGAGAACGTTGAGCGCGCCCATCTGGAGCAAGACTGTGGAATGCCCGACCCACGTGGCGGAGAGCGTGTCGGTTGCGGCACGCGGTATCACGATGTCCGGCTGCACGTGGACCGGCAGCACCGGCTGCGTGCGCGGCGTCGAACGGCGCGTGCGAGACCAGGTGATGACGTCTCGGAACGTCGGCGGTGTGGAGTCGGACCACGGGTTGACGAACCGGCCGTCGGACGACCGATGGCTCGACAGCTCCGAGGTGACGCGCCGACGGTCGTCCGCGAGACGCGAGCCCTCAGGCACGGCGCGCGGCCGCGAGGTTCTCGTGCAGATGCCGAACCGACTTGGTCCCTACCAGGGCCGAGGCCACCATGGGCAGCGACCGCACGAACGCAATCGCGCGTTGGGCATCCGTCGCGAAGCCAGGCAGCGCCTCGTGCACGGTGGCCGGCAGGTGGTGTGCCAACTTTCCTTGGAGCAACGACGCGCTCGCGATGACCGCTATGCCTAACTCGGCAGCGGCCTCGAGTATGGGCACGGTGTGGTTGCCTAACTGTTGCGTCGGGAGCCGCACCGCCTCGGTACACGCGAGGTTGAGCGGGAGCTGAACGGCCGCGAAATGATGGCGGTCGCCGCACAGGTCGCGCGCGATCGAGACGAGCTCCGCGAGGTCGAGGTGTCCTCGCGTGCCCGGCGTCGCGCGCAGCCCGTTCCACGTCGCGCATCCGTAGACGCCGATCGCGCCGGTGTCGCACTGGTGCTCGAGCATCTCGAACGCGGCATGGAGTCGCATCCCGAGTTGAGCGGGGGTGATCGCGTCGAGCTGCTGCTCGGGGTTGTGGACGTAGTAGACGTCGATCGTGTCCAGCCCCAGGTTCGCGCGGCTGCGTTCGACCTGCGCCGCGAGAAACCTCGGCGCGATGCAGTGCCCGCCGGCGACGACATCCTCTGGTTGGGCGATGCCGGTCGCGAAATATTCGCGATCGACGTAGGCCTGATATTCTTCGCGCGTGGCCGGCGGCACGTCGTCGAGCGGGATGTATCCGCCTTTCGTACAGATCACGATCTCATCGCGCGCAGCCGTACCTTCCCGAACAGCGCGCGAAAGCGCGCGCCCTACCGCGCGTTCTGACCGTTGGCAGCGATAGTTGATGGCCGTGTCGACCAGCGACACACCGGACGCGAGCGCGAGGTGCACGGTCTCCGTGTAGTCACGATCATCATCTCCGCTGCATTCGCCGAGGTAGGTGCCGAGTCCGATGGACGACACGTGGAGCCGATTAGCCGTGAACGAACGGAAGTAATCGGTGGCGAAGTGCGACGCGTGTCGCTCGACGTAGCGCGACGTCCCTTTGTCGGTCGCGCGGCCCGCGATGGTGGTGCCGGGAGGGTGCGAGGGCGCCGATGGGCGCGGGGTCTTTGTCACGATTCGACGCTACGATAGATCGCGCGATGCGGCAAGAAGTCCGAAGCGTTACCGGTGCCGGACTCACGAGTCGAGTGATGGCGGCTGGAGTATGCCTGGTTCGAATGTTGGCAGGTGGCGCTTCCGGGCTTAAGTTACTCTAGGACTTCCGGCCTCCGTCGGATTCCTCGCGGGCTGGGGCTCGACGCCGTCCCGCCCTCGCACGAAGCGACATCGTCACAACTCCTCAGCGGAGCAAGAGAAGAATGCCAGGGTTCGCGGTGCTGGCTTCCCATTGGTGGAAGCCTGTTCTGTTCATCATCCTCGCCGGTCACATCACGAATGTCTGTGTGACGCTCTTTCTCCACCGTTCGCAGACACACCGCGGCGTGACGTTCAGCAAGGTCGCGGAAGTGCCCATGCGGCTCTGGCTCTGGCTCTCGACGTCGATAGTCACGAAGGAGTGGGTGGCTTGCCATCGAAAGCACCACGCGTTCGCCGATCGCGAGGGCGATCCGCACAGCCCGCTGCTCGAAGGATTGCGCAACATCATCATCAAGGGCGCGTTCTACTATCGTACAGCGATCAAGCAGCCCGGCATGCTGGAGAAGTACGGGAAGGGCACGCCCAACGATTGGCTCGAGCGCTACGTGCTGGCGCGTTTGCCGTGGTTGGGCATCATCCTCATGCTCGGCATCGATGTCTATCTGTTCGGCTTTTTCGTTGGACCGTTGGTCTGGGGCATCCAGATGCTGTGGATTCCGTTCTGGGCGGCGGGGATCATCAATGGCGTGGGGCACGCGTTGGGATACCGCAACTTCAACGTGAAAGACGAAAGCCGGAACATCTCGCCCATCGCCATCTGGCTGGGCGGCGAGGAGCTGCACAACAACCACCACGCCGATCCGCACTCCGCGAAGTTCAAGGCGAAGTGGTACGAATTCGACGTCGGCTGGGTGTACATCCGCGTGCTCCAGTGGCTGAGGCTCGCCAAAGTGGAGTACGCGCGGGCGTAGCTGGTCGGCGCCCCGCGAAGCCGGGGCGCGAGCGCTCCTCGAGAGGGCTCGGAGAGGCCTGGAAACGGCTATCTTTCGTCAGACTCTCTCGAGGCTCTGATCCATGGACATTGCTTGCACCCGCTGCGGCAACACGCGCGCGGGATTCGAACGGCCGCCATTCCCGGGTGCCATCGGGACGCGCATTCAGGCCGAGATCTGCACGGAATGTTGGGCGCAATGGCTGAAGCAGCAGACGATGCTGATCAACCACTACGGGTTGAATCTGATGGACCCGCAGGCGCGCACGTTCCTAACGCGCAACATGGAAGCTTTCCTGTTCAAGAGTGGCGCGGAGCAATCCGTGGACACGAGCAAGCAAGGAACCATCGCTTGGTGACGCGGTGGCGCGGGCTCATCGCGGTGGCGCTGGCAGGTCTCGCCTGCGCGGGTTGCGCCACCGTGAAGCCCGCGCCGGGCGCGCTCGCGCCGCGTCGGTCCATCGCACAGGCGTGCGCGTCCGAGCGCACGTCCGACAGTTGGGTGAATTGCGCGCTGGCGCACATGACGCTGCGCGACAAAGTCGCGCAGATGGTGTGGCCGCAGTTGTACGGCGACTACGTGGCGGCCGATGCACCGGCGTGGCGCCGGCTCTCGAGCCTGGTGCGCGAGCAGCACGTGGGCGGCCTGATCATGTCGATCGGCTCGCCGCTCGAGATCGCCGCGAAGCTCAACGCGCTCCAGTCGATGAGCGATCTGCCACTGCTGGTGAGCGCGGATCTCGAAGCCGGCGCCGGCTTCCGGGCGCGCGGGGGCTACTTCCTGCCTAACGCAATCGACCTGGGCGGCGCTGTATGGTTCCCGCCCGAGATGGCGTTGGGCGCCACCGGCGACACCACGCTCGCGCGGGAACAGGGCCGCGCGACGGCGGCGGAAGGGCGTGCGATCGGCATCAACATCGATTTCTCGCCGGTGCTCGACGTGAACAACAATCCGGCGAACCCGGTGATCAACACGCGCTCGTTCGGCGAGACGCCCGAATCCGTGGCGGCGATGGGCGTGGCCTACATGCACGGCATCGAAGCCGGCGGCATGATCCCGACGGGCAAGCACTTTCCTGGACACGGCGACACGGGCGTCAATTCGCACCTCGCGCTCCCGGTGGTGAACGCATCGCGCGCGCGCCTCGACACGGTGGAGCTGGTGCCGTTCCGTGCCGCGATCGATGCCGGCGTCGGCGCGATCATGACCTTCCACGGTGCGATGCCGTCGCTCGATTCGAGCGGAGTACCCGGCACGTTGTCGTCCAAGGTGCTCACGGGTTTGCTGCGCGACCAGCTGCACTTCAACGGATTGATCGTGACCGACGCGATGGACATGCGCGGCGTGCTCGATTTGTTCGGCGCGCCGGAAGCCATGCAGCGCGCTGTGGCTGCCGGTGCGGATGTGCTGCTCATGCCGGCCGACGTACCGCATGCGATCGACGCTGTCGTGCAGGGCGTCGGGAGCGGCCGCTATAGCGAAGCGCGCATCACGGAGTCGGCGCGCCGGATTCTGGCGCTCAAGTGGCGCCTTGGTCTCGAGCGCCGGCGTCTGGCGGATCTCGACAGCGCGCGCGCCATCGTTGGCGATTCGTCGCACCAGGCGCTCGCCGCGCAGATCGCGCAGCGGGCCGTGACCCTGGTCAAGGACTCGCTCGACCAGGTTCCGTTAGGCCGGCTGTCCCACGGAGCGCGCGTGTTGTCGGTGACGTTCGCGCACCGCAGCGATCTCGGCGCGGGCGTCACGTTCGACGCGGAGCTGCGGCGGACGTTCCCATCGCTCCGGAGCGAGTTCGTGAGCGCGGACGACGCGCTGCCGGACTACTGGCGGTTGCTGACCGTGGTCGACTCGGCGGACGTGGTGGTCGTGAGCTCGTATCTGGCGGCAGGTTCAGCGGTTTCGGATTTGTCGGCGCCGCAGGGCTTCGTACAGTTTGTGAACGAGCTCGTGTTGCGCGGCGCGCACCCGGTGGTGGTAGCGCTCGGGAATCCGTACTTGCTGCAACAGGTGAGCGAAGTACCGGCGTATCTCATCGCGTGGAGTGGCGCGCCAGTGTCGCAGCGCGCCGCAGCGCGCGCGCTGGTCGGCGCGGCGCCGATCGGCGGACGGCTGCCGATCAGCATTCCGCCGCTGGCTGCCGTCGGCGCAGGGTTGGTGCGCGGCACCGCGGCCGGCGCAACGGCATCGTCGACGACGCCGTAATAACGGACAGAGCGCGGACACAGCCGGACAAATCGGCTCCCACAGCACGCGCTTTCCCCCCGCGGCCGAGCGGCCAGCGCTTTGTCCGGCTGTGTCCGCGCCTTGTCCGTCTGGCGGCCTTGACATTAGTCACAACTCGTGACTAATTCGTCATGTCATGCCTGAACGTGCGTCTTCGTCCGGCCGGGCCTCGTCGCGCCGGCCGGCTCTGTCCGTGGACATCGTCTCGTTGACGCCGCATGGGCGTCGTCTGACGGCGCTGCTGGTGCGCGCGGGCGAGGCGCGGTCAAAGGAACGCTGGGAGCTGCCGCACGATGCGCCGCGCGCCGACGAGACCATTGACGACGCCGCCGCGCGGGTGGAACGCGCGGCGCTCGGTGCGCAGCCCGCGATGCTCGAACAGATTGCGGCGTTCGGCGATCGGCGACGGCATCCATCGAATGCGGTGGTGTCGATCGGGTACGTCGCGCTCGTCGCGACCGGCGCGAACACGTCGCCCGATGGCGATGCGGCGTGGTTCCCGGTGGATGAGCTGCCACCCATCGCGCCGCGTCATCGCGCGATTGTGGAGGGCGCCATGCACGCCGTACGCGCGCGGCTGGACCAGTCGCCCATGGCGTTCCGCCTGCTGCCGCCTACGTTCACATTGAGCCAGCTGCAGGAGATCTACGAGTTGCTGCTCGGCCGGCGGCTGCACAAGGCG
>JAICLH010000305.1 GCA_025927495.1 Gemmatimonadaceae bacterium | reverse complement strand
GGACTGGCAATACGCGTTCGCAAAGGATGCCGGCGCGCGGTTGATCGGCGACGGCGCGCACTTTCAGGTTGGCGCGGTGCGTCTCGACGTGATGCACACGCCCGGTCACACACCGGAGCATCTCACGTTGCTGGTGACCGATACGGCGATCGCGGACCGCCCGATGGGCGCCATCACCGGCGACTTCGTGTTCGTGGGCGACGTCGGACGGCCCGATTTGTTGGAACGCGCGGCGAACGTCGCCGGGACGATGGAATCGGGCGCGCGCGACTTGTTTCGCGCGATCCAGCGCTTCAAGACCCTGCCCGACTATCTGCAACTGTGGCCGGGCCACGGCGCGGGCTCGGCGTGCGGCAAGGCGTTAGGCGCGATGCCGCAGTCCACGTTAGGCTACGAGCGCCTGTTCAACTGGGGCCTCGCGGAGACGGACGAAGAGCAGTTCGTCCGGTCGGTCCTCGACGGACAGCCCGATCCGCCGCGCTACTTCGCGGCGATGAAGCGCGTCAACCGCGAGGGGCCGCTTGTGTTAGGCGGCTTGCCGCACCCCGAGCGGCTGGGGGCCGCGCGCCTGCGGACGGCCCTCGACGCGGGCGCCACGGTGATCGACACGCGGCACGCGGCCGACTTCGCCGCGGGCCACGTTCCGCGCACGATCAACATTCCCCTCAATCGTTCGTTCGCGACGTGGGCGGGCTCGCTGCTCCCGCTCGACCGCGCGTGCCATTTCATCGTCGACGACGAGGACGCACCGGTGCTCGCGGCGCGTGCCGCGCGCGCCCTCGCCCTGATCGGATTCGATCACATCGGTGGATATTTCGGCGCCGAGTCCATCGCGGAGTGGCACGCGGCGGGCGGCGCCCTCGAAACGGTGCCGACGCTCACCGCACCCGAGCTGCGATCGCGACTGGCGTCCGGGGAGGTCACGGTGATCGACGTGCGCAACGACCACGAGTGGACCGCCGGACACGTGCCCGGCGCGCGCTGGATACCGCTCGCGACACTCGCCCAACGCGCCGGCGATCTGAACGCGGACGGCACGCTCGTCGTGCACTGCCAGGGCGGGACTCGCTCGGCCATCGCCGCGAGCTTGCTGCTCGCGGCGGGCCACCACCACGTGGCGAATTTGGCCGGCGGATTCGCGGAATGGGCGGGTGCGGGCTTCCCGGTCGAGCGTTTAGCTCAGCGCCCGTCGCTCGAAGCTTCGGATGCCTAACGCCCAAAACAGCCCCGTGAGCGCGATCAGCGCGCCGCACACCGCCACGAGGCTCATGTGCGGCAGCGCCGGCGTGAGCGCCCCGCGCATGCCTTCCGCCACGTAGACGAGCGGATTCACCAGCACCGCGTACTTCATCACCGGCACGGCCTCGAGGCCCTGCCACGGATAGTACGCGCACCCGAAGAAGATCATCGGCGCAACGACGACGCTGAACATCAGCCCGATCTGCTGCGGGTTGATTCCCGTCCCCATGAGCAGGCCGAGGTTCGAGAACGCCGCGGCGCCGAGGACGGTGATGACCAACACGGATCCGATGTGCGCGCCGGCGAGCGCATCGACCGGTCCCATGATGAGCCGCGCCATCGGCAGCACGACCGCGGCGGCGATCAGGCCTTGCAACACGCCCATGACGATTTTCTCGAACGCGATCATGCGCGTCGGCACCGGCGCGAGCAACCGGTCCTCGATTTCCCGCGTGAACCCGAAGTCTTGCACCATCGGCAGCGCGACCGACTGCACGCTGGACAGCGTGAGGCTTACGGCGATGATGCCGGGCAAGAGCGCTGCGCCGTAGCCGTGTCCGACGAACCCCATGCGCGGCAGCAAGTAGCCGAAGACGACGATGAACAGCAGCGGCTGCAGCGTCGTGCGCACGAGGAAATAGGGCAGCTCGCGCTTCGTGACGTGGAGGTCGCGGCGCATCAGCGCGCCGAAGATCCGGAGCGTGCTCGGCGGCGGCGTCACCCAGGTGGTCGGCATCAATCGAGCTTCCTTCCCGTTAGGGAGATGAACAACGTTTCGAGGCTCGGCGGCGAGAGGTGAATGTCGCGCACGTCCCTGCCCTCGTCGCCGGCAGTGCGGATCAGTATCGGAATGAGCTCGCCGCCGCGCTCGGCGTAAATGCGGAGCACGGTGCCCTGCGTTTCCGCGCTCGCGACGCCGGGCAAGTGGCGCGCGCGCGCCGCGACGGCGGTCGCATCGCCATCGAGCACGAGCTCGACTAACGTGCCGCCCGGGGCGCGAGACTTGAGCTGTTGCGGGGTGTCGAGCGCCAACAGGCGGCCCTGATGCATGATCGCCACGCGCTCGCAGAGTCGGTCGGCTTCTTCCATGTAGTGCGTCGTCATGATGAT
>JAICLH010000180.1 GCA_025927495.1 Gemmatimonadaceae bacterium | reverse complement strand
CGACGCGGACGACGCGCTCGCCACCGCCGTGCTCGCCGCCTTCGCCTAACGATGCGTCCGGCGATGTTCCTCGACCGAGACGGCACGGTGAATGTCGACACCGGCTTCGTCCGTCGCGCAGCCGATGTCGCCCTCATCCCGGGCGCCGCGCGCGCGATCGCGCGGCTCAACGCCGCGCAGGTCCCCGTCGTGATCGTCACCAATCAGTCGGGGCTCGGCCGCGGCATCCTGAGCACGGCGGAGTACGTCGCCGTGCGAGACCGCGTGGCCGAGTTGTTGCGCGAACACGCGAACGCACACGTGGACGCGACGTACGAATGCCCGCACGACCCGCGCCTCGGCGAGTGCGCGTGCCGCAAACCCGGCACGGCGCTCTTTGCCAGAGCCGCGCACGACCTCGATCTGGCGCTCGACCGATCCTGGTACGTCGGCGACCGCTGGCGCGACATCGCGCCCGCGCTCGAGCTGGGAGGCGAAGGGATCCTCGTACCGGGCGCCGGCACGCCCGACGACGATCTGCGCACGGCGCACGAGCGCGCGCGGGTGGTCGATACACTCGGCGAAGTGGTCGACGCCGTGCTCGCGTCGCTCGCGGTCGCGCGATGATCCCGGGTATGCGGCGGATCGCGGTGCTGGCGTCGGGGCGCGGGTCCAACCTGGACGCGCTGCAGCGCTACCTGGGCGCGCTGGGATCCAGCGCCGCGGCGACGATCGCGCTCGTGGTGTGCGACCGCGACGCCGCGGGCGCCCTGGCGCTCGCCGATGCGTTAGGCGTGGACGCGCGCGTCGCATCGCCCGCCCCCGACCACGCCGAGCGCCTCGGCGCTCTCCTGTCGGAATTCGACATCGACCTCGTGGTGCTCGCGGGCTATATCCGCCTGGTGCCCGACGCGATCGTGCGCGACTACCGCGGCCGTATCCTGAACGTGCACCCCGCCCTGCTGCCCGCGTTCGGCGGCCGCGGCATGTACGGCGCGCGCGTGCACCAGGCCGTGCTCGACGCCGGTGCGCGCGTGAGCGGCGTGACCGTGCATTTCGTCGACCCGGTGTACGACCACGGCGCGATCATCGCGCAGTGGCCGGTGCCGGTGGTGGACGGCGACACCGCCGAGTCGCTCGCGGCGCGCGTGCTGCGCGTGGAGCACCTGCTGTACCCGCGCGTGGTGCAGGCGGTCGCGGCCGGCCGGGTCTCGCTCGATGAGGCGGGGCGGACGGTGTGGGTGGATGGCGCGTCGCGCGGCGGTCTGACTTTCGTCCCCGATTCCGTGGAGGACCACGAGCTTGTCCGGTACATCGACCATGCCCTCGGCTGTCGCGCGTCTCGTTAGGCAGGCGGCGCGGCGCGGCCGGTGGTGCGCGGCCGCGCTCGCGGTGTGCGCGCCGGCCGTCGCCCGCGCACAGGAGCCGTCGGCACCCGACACGACCACGCTGCCCGCGCTCGAATCGTGGATCGCGCTCGACGCGGCGCCCGGCCGCGAACAGGGCGCCGCGGCGATCATCGAGCGCGCCATTCCGGGATGGCAGCGCGATGCGTTAGGCGATCTGGTCATGCGGCGCGGCAGCGGCAGCCCGCGCCGCGTCGTCGCGTGCGCACTCGATGAACCGGCCTTTGTCGTCAGCGATGTCACGCCGGACGGCTATCTCCGCCTGCACGATCCCGTCCGCCTGCCCAACAACCCGCTCTGGACGCAGTTCCACGAAGGGCAGCGCATCGTGGTCCACACGCGGACGGGCGGCGTCCCGGGGGTGATCGGCGTGCGCAGCGTCCATCTCTGGCGCGGGCGCACGGCGGGCAACGCGCCCGCGAGCATCGAGAACCTGTGGGTCGACATCGGCGCTCGGAGCCGTGCCGATGCACAGGCGATGGGCATCGAGATGCTCGACCCGGTGACGCGCGATTGGCCGCGCTGGACGTACGGTGATTTCGTCGCCGGTCCGGCGGCCGCCGACCGCGCCGGCTGCGCGGCCGTCGCCGCCGCGGCGTCGGCCGCGCCCGAGCACGGCGAGACCGACTACGTGATGTCGGTGCAGAACACCTTCCGGTGGGCGGGCCTGTCCGCCGTCGTCGCGTCGTTAGGCGGCGCGGACACGCTCATCCTCGCCGCCGCGCCGGCGTCTCCGGCAACCGGACCCGGCGGCGCGCCGGTGAGCGCGCGCGCCGAGACGCGGACGCCCTTCGCCGCCTTGCCCGGCGTGCAGGTCGGCGTCACGATCGAGCTCGCCGTGCGCGCGCGCTATGCGAACACGCTGGTCGAGAGCGTGCAGGAAGGCGATGCCCAACAGTACGTCGCGGCGATCGCACGCGCGGCGGGCATCGCGTCGCGGCCGCCACTCGTCGCGCTCGACGTCCCACCCGTTCACACGCTGGAGCCGCGAGACAGTCTCGCCGACGCGGCCGCCCTGCTCCGCCGCCTCGCCGACATCTACGGCGTGTCCGGCAACGAAGACCAGGTGCGCGACGCGGTGCGCGCCGCGCTGCCCGAATGGGCCGCCGCGAATGCGCAGGTCGACACGGCCGGCGACCTCATCGTGGCCGCCGGTCCCGATCGCGACACGACGGTATTCGTCGCGCACATGGACGAAGTCGGATTCGCGGTCACGCGCATTGCGGCCGATGGCACCGTGACACTCGCGCGCCGCGGCGGTTTCCTCGGCTCCCTGTGGGAGGGACAGACGGCGCTCGCGCACGTCGACTCGGGCGAATCGCACATCGCGGTGCGCGGCATCTTCGTGCCGCGCGACAGCGCGCGCACGGCGCAGCCCGGCGATCTCACGGCGTGGTTCGGCCTCGACTCCACGGCGCTCGCCGCGCGCGGTGTCGCCGTCGGCACAACGGTCACGAGCTACAAGAAAGCGGCGCGCTTCGGTGCGCTGCGCTTCTCGGCGCGCTCGCTGGATGACCGCACCGGCTGCACCGCCCAATTGCTCGCGATGCGCGGGATCAATCCGGCGACGCTCACGCACAAGGTGATCTTCGTCTTCTCGGTGCGTGAGGAAACGGGGCTCTTCGGCGCGGCCGCCGTGGCCGCCGCGTTCGGCACATCCGTGCACCGCGTCCACGCGATCGACACCTTCGTCTCATCCGACGCGCCGCTCGAGAGCGACCGGTTCGCGGACGCTCCGTTAGGCGCCGGCGCGGTGGTGCGGGCGCTCGACAACTCGAGCGCCACACCGCCGGCGGAGGTCGACCGCGTGGTGTCGATGGCGCGCGCGGCGCGCATCCCCATCCAGGTGGGTACCACGAACGGCGGCAACGACGGCAGCGAGTTCGTGCGCTATGGCGCCGTCGATGTGCCCATCGGATGGCCGCTGCGCTACTCGCATTCGCCGGCCGAAGTAATCGACCTCCGCGACCTGGTCTCGCTCAGCCGCGTGATCGAGCGCCTGGCGCGCGCGTCCGAGCCCTCGCGCCGGACCGCACCGGCGAAGGCCGCCGCGGCTACGCCTGCGGCACCGCCGAAACCGTAACTCTCGAACCCAAGGAATCATGCCCCGCGCATTGCTCTCTGTGTCCGACAAGACCGGTCTCGTCGAGTTCGCCGGCGGCCTCGCCGGCCACGGGTGGGAGTTGGTGTCCACCGGCGGTACCGCGCGCGCCCTGCGCGAGGCCGGCCTAACGGTGAAGGACGTGAGTGCCATCACCGGCGTCCCCGAAATGCTCGACGGCCGGGTGAAAACGCTGCACCCGGCCGTGCACGGCGGCCTGCTCGCGCGGCGCGACCTGCCCGAGCATATGCGCGCCCTCCGCGAGCACGACATCGCGCCCATCGATCTCGTCGCGGTCAATCTGTACCCGTTCCGCGAGACCGCCGCCCGCGCCGATGCGTCGCCGGAGGACGTGATCGAGCAGATCGACATCGGCGGCCCATCGATGATCCGGTCCGCCGCCAAGAATTTCGCCAGCGTGTACGTGGTGGTGGACCCCGCCGACTACGCGCGCGTGTTAGGCGCCGTGGCGACGCGAGACGACGACCTCGACCTCCGCACCCTGCTCGCCGGGAAGGCGTTTGCGCACACGGCCGGGTACGATTCCGCCATCGCCGGATGGTTCGCCGCGCGGCGTGAAACGCTGTTCCCGGAGTGCGTGGCGCTCTCGCTCGAGCGCGCGCAGTCCCTCCGCTACGGCGAGAATCCGGACCAGCGCGCCGCATTCTACGTCGAGCGGCCCGGGGCCGGACTGCACGGGCTCCGCCAGCGCGGCGGCAAGGAGCTCAGCTTCAACAACCTGCTCGACCTCGAAGGCGCGCTCCTCGCCACCGATCTCTTCCCCAGCGACCGTCCGTGCTGCGCCATCATCAAGCACACCACGCCGTGCGGGCTTGCGTTAGGCAGCACCGCGCTCGAGGCGTACGAGAAAGCGCTCGCGTGCGACCCGGTGTCGGCATTCGGCTCGGTGATTTCGGTGAACGTGCCCGTGGACGAAGCCGCGGCGCAGGCCATCTCGCGCCTCTTCGTCGAATGCCTCGTTGCACCGGCCTTCTCCGAGGACGCCGTGGACATCCTCGGTCGCAAGAAAAATCTCCGCGTGCTCGAGGGCTGCGCCCAGTGGGATCGCGGCGCATTCGACTTCAAGCGCGTGCGCGGCGGCTTCCTGGTGCAGGAGCGCACCAGCGTGGGCGACGAGCTCGCCTCCTGGACCGTCGCCACCAAGCGCGCGCCGACGACCGCCGAGCAGTCGGACCTCGCGTTCGCGTGGCGCGCGGTGGCGAGCGTCAAGTCCAACGCGATCGTGCTCGCGCGCGATGGCGCCACGATTGGCATCGGCGCGGGCCAGATGTCCCGCGTGGACGCGTCGTTCCTCTCGGTACACAAAGCCAGAGGCGCCGGACACGACACCCAGGGCGCGGTTCTGGGTTCCGACGCTTATTTTCCGTTTCGCGACGGCGTCGATCAAGCGGTCGAAGCCGGCATCACCGCCATCGTGCAACCCGGCGGTTCCGTGCGCGACGATGAAGTGATCGCCGCCGCGGATGAGCGCGGCATCGCGATGGTGCTCACCGGCAAGCGGCTCTTCCGTCACTAGACCGTGGGACGCCTCGCGCTCCATTTTCCCGACCGGCATGCCTAACACCGAGCCCGATTACCGACCGTCCTACCGTGCCGCCGCGATCGCCGCGGTGCTGGTGTTCGTGCTGTACCTGGTCACGCTGTCGCCCTCGACGGCGATGTGGGACACGAGCGAATACATCTCGGCCGCCTACGTGCTCGGATTGCCGCACCCACCGGGGAATCCGTTGTTCGTGCTCATCGGCCGGTTGTTCGCGGTGCTGCCGTTGGGTTCGCTCAGCGTCGCGGTGAAGATCAACATGCTGGCGGCGTTGACGAGCGCGGTCGCGGCCGGGATGTGGTTCCTGGTCGCCGAGCGCGTGCTCGTGTCGTGGCTGCCCGAGCGGTGGCAGCGCATCGCGGGGGGCGCGCTCGCGACGCTGGTCGGCGCGACGTCGTTCACGGTGTGGAACCAATCGGTCGTGAACGAAAAGGTGTACACGGTCTCGCTGATGGGATTGGCGATCGTGTCGTGGCTCACCGTGCGCTGGTGCGACGACCCCGAGGGGCCGGCCGCCGATCGCATCCTGGTGCTGATCGCGTACCTGCTCGGGTTAGGCAACGCGAACCACATGATGGGGCTGCTCGCCGCGCCGGCGGTGGTGGTGGCCGTGCTGGTGCGTCGGCCGGACACGCTCGTCCGGTGGAAGTTCCTCGCGGTGCTGGCCGCCGTGTTCTTCCTCGGCAATACGCCGTTCCTCACGCAGCCCATCCGCGCACTGCACCACCCGCCGATCAACGAAGGCGAGCCGACGACCTGGTCCGCGTTCTGGTACAACTTCAACCGCGGACAGTACGGCAAGCCGTCGGTGTTCGACCGGCAGGCACCCTTCATCACCGGCCAGTTAGGCATGTACTGGCTCTACTTCAAGTGGCAGTGGCTGCGCGACGCCGGCGAGCGGTACGGCTTCTGGCAGTCGCTCATGGCCGTCGCGTACATGGCGCTCGGCCTGTTAGGCGGCTGGGTCCATTGGAAGCGCGATCGAAAGTCGTTCTGGTACCTCGGCACGTTCATGTTCACGCTCACGCTGTTGCTCATCTGGTACTTGAACTTCAAGTACGGGTACAGCCAATGCACCGCGATGGGCAATCCGCCCGGCGTGCCGTGCGAGGTCCGCGACCGCGACTACTTCTTCATCGTGAGCTTCTCGGCGTGGGGCGTCTGGGTGGCGCTCGGTCTGGTCTGGGTGTGGGGCTATCTCGCGGCGCTCGTCGGCAGCGAGGGCGTGAAGCGCGGCAAGGACTACTTCACGATCGCGACGCGCAACGGATGGCTGGCCGCGTCCCCCATGCTTCTCGTGGCGTTCGTCCCGCTCGCGATGAACTGGACCGCCGCGTCGCGCGCCGGCCAGACCGACACGCGCGACTTCGCGCACGACCTGCTCGACAGCGTCGAGCCGTACGGCATCCTGGTCACCGTGGGCGACAACGACACGTTCCCGCTCTGGTACGCGCAGGAGGTGGAAGGCATCCGCAAGGACGTCGTCATCGCCAATACGTCGCTGCTCAACACGGACTGGTACGTGCGCCAGCTCATCGAGCGGCCGGTGTATCCGTACGACAGCCTGGCCGGGCCGGCCATTTACCGCGGGCACGCGTGGCCCAAGCCTAACGGATCGCCCTTGCACCTCACGATCGACGGGGCCAACGCGCTGCCGCCGTCGGTGGAAATCACGCAACCGGAACTGTTCAAGGCCGGAAGCCTAACCGCGACGATCCGTCCGCAGATCCTCGCGCGCGCCGATGTCGTGGTGCTGCGCATGATTCGCGATTCATGGCCTGAGCGGCCGGTCTACTTCAGCCGCACCGCGGGCGGCTATCCCGAGGATCTCGGACTCGAATCGCATTTGTTGACGCAGGGGTTGGCGCGCAAGCTGCTGCCCGAAGAACCCGTTCCCGGCAAGGATACCGTCGCCGTTCCCGGTCAGGGCATGCTCGACGTCAAGACGTCGGCGTGGCTCTGGGATCACGATTTCCAGGCGCCGGCGTCGCTGGCTCGTCGCACGATGTGGGTGGATCGTGCGTCGGTCGGCATTCCTTATCTCTACCTCGCGAGCGGGGTGACGCTCGCCGACGCCGAGCAAGCAGCGAGCGGTAACGACAAAGACGCGAGCCACATTCTCGCGCAGGTGCAAGCGATCGCGAACGCCACCGGTCTACAAGGTCTGTTCACGCCGCCGACGGAGCCGCCGGTCCCGTTGCAGTCCGAGTCGAATACGACCAAGCTGCTCGACACGGCCAAACCAAAAACGAAACCCACAAAGCCGTAGCGGCGTGATGAGAGGCGGATAGGCGCACCGATGCACCAGCTCCGATGCGCCGGTCCGACTCCGGTGTGCGTGAGAGCTTCCACGGGTTGCTAGCGGACAAATCCGGACACGGACAAGCCAAGAAAGTCTCCAGCAAACTCACGCACTGCTCGAGGGCGGTTGCGTGCCCGACAGCGATGAGTGATGTTTTGTGGTCCGGAGGGCTAGACCTAATTGGTAAGGCAGCGGTCTTGAAAACCGCCGGGCGCAAGCCCTTACAGGTTCGAATCCTGTGCCCTCCGCCTGGTCTGGCACTTCGGGTGTGATTCGATGCCGAATGCTGGAGTGGTGGCCGAGAGGCTGAAGGCGGCGGTTTGCTAAACCGTTATAGGGTTGAAAAGCCCTATCGAGGGTTCGAATCCCTCCCACTCCGTTCTTGAGGGAAGCGCGCGCTCGCACGCGCTTTGGGAATAGGGAAAGGGCGCCTGGCGGCGCCATTGGGGAATCGGGAGCGTCATCGCTCGGCGCCTAACGCGGAGCACAGAGGCCGATCGTGCCCCGAT
>JAICLH010000294.1 GCA_025927495.1 Gemmatimonadaceae bacterium | reverse complement strand
TTCCGGCGGTTAGGCGCGAAGCCGGGGATCACGGGATTGTGGCAGGTGAGCGGCCGGAGCGCGGTGATCGACTTCGAGGAAGTCGTGCGGCTGGACCAGGAGTACATCAACCAGTGGTCGCCGTGGCTGGACCTGAAGATTTTGGCGCGGACGGTTCCGGCGGTAGTGCGGCGGACGGGGGCGTTTTGAGGGGCGGTCGGCCGGTAGCGAATGATCCGTGACGTAGCGCCGCGCCGGCGGATTGCCGCGGCCGTGGGGGCCGTCGCATTCGCTTTTCTCGCGGCTCCGCTTCTCCTGCTCAATGCGATTCGTCGCCGGAGGGGCCCAGTTTCCAAAATCCTCGTGCTCGAGCCCTGGGGAATCGGTGACCTGGTGCTCGCGACGGGGGCATTACGCTCGTGTCGAGCGGCGTTCCCGACTGCGCGCATCACCGTGCTCGCGAAGTCGTATGCAGAGTCGATCGTGGTTTCGCCGAAAATGGCGGACGACGTCGCTCCTTACGATTTCCCATGGACGGCGTTTACGGATAAATACCGCATCAGCCGCTACCGCCTTGCCGAGATCGCGAGGCTGGTCTGGCGTCTTCGGCGGGCGCGATACGACCTGGTGTTGAATGCACGTGCCGACGTGCGGAACAACCTGCTGGGCGCCCTGGTTGGCGGGGATCGCTTCGTCAGTGCGGCGTGTGGCGTCGGCGACCTCCTCGCGACGGAGGTTGTCAACCTGGACCGCGACGCTCACCGCGCGGAGGATTGGAATCGCGTAGCGCAGCAAGCGATCGGGGCGTCGCCGACGCAGCCAAGGCCTCGCCTAACGGTGGATGCCGCGGTGTGCAATCGCGTGCGTGCAGAACTCGGCCTCGCCGAAGGCATCGGCCCGATCATCGGGATCCATCCAGGCGCTCGTATCGGCGTGAGGCGATGGGAAATCTCACGGTTCGCAGCGGTCGCAGATCGGTTGGTGCAGAAATTCGGCGGCAGGTTGGTCGTGTTCGCCGAGCCGGACGGATACGGTGAGGCGATCCCGGCGCGTACACCGTTCGTCGCGGTACGTCGCGGACTAACCGAGACGATTGCCGCCATTGGTCTTTGCGACGTTCTGGTCTGTAACGACAGCGGCCCGATGCACATTGCGAGTGCGCTCGACGTGCCCGTGGCTGCTGTATTCGGACCCACGAGCGTCGAGTGGTTTGGGCCGTTGGGTGCGACGAGCGAGGTGGTGCGAATCGATGAGATGCCATGCCGGCCATGCTTCGACGTGTGCATCTTCGCCGAGCCGCGCTGCATGACAGCGATTGACGAGGAGGCGGTCTTCAAGGCAGCATCGACGCTGCTTAGCGGCGCAGTTGGGGCGCGCGAGACATTGCCTCCTCACCACGATCACGAGCTCTCCTCTTTCGCGGTCGAGTAGATGTCGGCAGAAGTGACGCAATCGCGCGCGCGTCGGCGCGCAAACGTACTCGGAATTGGAGTCGATGCGGTGTCGCCGACGATCGTGCTCGACCGATTGTTCGCATTGACGGGAACTCCGCACTGCGAATACGTATGCGTCACCGGAGTTCATGGCGTAATGGAAGCCCAGCGCGATGATGAACTGCGACGCATCCTGAACGAGTCGATGCTCACAGTTCCCGACGGGATGCCTACGGTCTGGATGGGCCTTCTTCAGGGATACCGAAACATGTCGCGGGTCTATGGACCTACGCTTTTACTCGACGTATGCAAACGCTCAGTCACGACGGGTCATACGCACTTTTTCTATGGTGGCGCGACTGGAGTAGCGAATGAGCTAGCCACCCGCCTAACGCGACAGTTTCCCGGCCTCCGAGTTGTTGGGACGTACACACCGCCGTTTCGAGCGCTGACAGGCCTCGAGGAGGAAGATCTCCGTACACGCGTTGCGGCTGCGCAACCGGACTTCTTCTGGGTTGGCCTCAGTACGCCAAAGCAAGAGCGGTTCATGGCAGCGCACGAAGGAAAATTACAGACGCGCGTGATGCTCGGCGTAGGTGCCGCCTTCGACATGCACAGTGGCCGGACGAAGCAGGCACCTCGATGGATGCAGCGGAATGGTTTCGAGTGGCTTTTCCGGATGTTGCAGGAGCCTAGAAGACTCTTCTGGCGGTACGCGCGGAACAACCCGGCGTTTGTGTTGCGGGCAGCAATGCAATTGGCGGGGGTCAAGCCTTACCGCATCGGCGCGGATCGCTGACGTACGAGATCCCCTTGATACCGATGCCAAAGGCCAAAGTAGTCATACTTTCGACCGCACACGGGGCGGGCTCTGGGGCCGAGTCCGTGCTCGTGGAACTGCTCCAGAGCCGGGCCGCCGAACACGGCTCCGTGACCCTACTCAGCCCAATCACCTCGCGAGTCACAGAAGCAGCGAAGATGGCCGGTGTGCGAGTGGTGAGCCTGCGGACAGCGCGCGATGCATTCATGCCTAACGTGCTGGAGACCATCCGGAGGCTACCGGAGCTGCGTGGCGCGGATCTCATTCACGCATGGCACTCACGCGGGTTTGAACTCGCGGTGTTGCTAGGTCAAGCTCTCCGCATCCCGGCGACTGCCACCGTCCACGATCACCACGGGTGCCTGACCAACGGATCGTCACGGCGACGCCTCATGCGCCTCGCCGCCTCTCGGCTGCATGCCGTCGCGTTCGTCAGCGACGCCGTCGAGCATGCGTGGCGGAGCAAACCCTTGCCGAATGGTCGTGCTATAATCCAAAACGGCCTTGTAGACCATGAAAATATACGGTCGCGCTCCGAGCGACTACGGATCGGATTCCTCGGGATGAACGGGGCGCGCAAAGGGTTTGAGATCATCGCCGCGTGGGTGGCCGCCGCTGATCGAGATGATCTGCAGTGGCGATTCTACGGCGAGGTGCATCCCGCTCTCGAGCCATCGGTCGACCGT
>JAICLH010000126.1 GCA_025927495.1 Gemmatimonadaceae bacterium | reverse complement strand
TACGGAAGTCGAGCTGGTAGCGGCGCCACACTTGTCCTGACACGAAACCAGGCCCAAGCCATGAGCATGACCGATCCTATTGCCGACATGTTGACGCGCATCCGCAATGCCTGCGGATCGAAGCACCGGCGCGTGGACATTCCGGCATCGAAGCTGAAAGCCGATCTCGCGCGCATCCTCCTCGAGAACAACTACATTCGGGATGTGAAAACGCTCGAGACGGATGCGGGGCGGAAAATTCTGCGGCTGTACCTGCGCTACGCGCAGGGCGATCAGCCGGTGATCCGCGAGGTGCGGCGCGTATCCACGCCGGGCCTTCGCAAGTACGTCGGCGTGAGCGAGATTCCGCGCGTGCGCAACGGACTCGGCATGGCGATCCTCAGCACGTCGAAGGGGCTGATGACCGATCGGCAGGCCCGGGCCGCGCACACCGGCGGCGAATTGCTCGCGGTCGTGTGGTAAGGAGCGTCTGACTATGTCGCGAATCGGAAAGAAGCCCGTCGTGCTGCCGAAGAACGTGACGGCCACGATCGAGGGCCAGACGATCAAGGTGAAGGGCCCGCGCGGCGAGCTCGAGCGGCGCCTGCACCCTGCGTTAGGCGTGGCACTCGAGGACGGCGCCGTCGTCGTCAGCCGCCCCGATGACGAGGCCGAGCACAAAGCGCTGCACGGACTCACGCGCACGCTCGTGTCGAACATGGTCGAAGGTGTCACCAAGGGATTCCAGAAGCAGCTCGAGATCGTGGGCGTGGGCTACAAAGCGGAAACACGTCCCTACGGCTTGCAGCTCGCGCTCGGCTTCTCGCACCCGGTGGAGTACCGCGCGCCCAAGGGCATCAAGCTCGCGGCGCCGCAGCCGACGCAGATCACGATCGAAGGCGCTGACAAAGAGATGGTAGGTCAGGTCGCCGCCGAGCTCCGCGGACTACGTCCGCCGGAGCCGTACAAGGGGAAGGGCATCAAATACGTGGGCGAGCAAATCCGGCGGAAAGCCGGCAAGGCGGGAGGCAAGTAAGCGATGAAAGCGATTCACAAGCCGAAGACGCGCGCCGAGCGCCTCCACCGCCGACACCTCCGCGTGCGCAAGCGCGTCGAAGGAACCGCGGAGCGCCCGCGTCTCGTAATTCGCAGGACGCTCAAGCACATCTACGCGCAGATCGTCGACGACATCGCGAACCGCACGTTGCTCACGGTGTCCGACCTCACGATCGGCGATGGCAAGAAACAGGAGCGCTCGACGGCCGTTGGAAAAGAGGTGGCCGAGCGCGCAAAGGCAGCAGGAATCTCCCGCGTCGTGTTCGATCGAGCGGGGTACAAGTACCACGGCCGCGTAAAAGCGGTAGCCGACGGCGCCCGTGAGGGCGGTCTGGAGTTTTGATCATGGCAGATAATCAGAGCACTCGCGCAGGATCGGGATCCGCGGAAGGCGGTTCGACGCCACCGCCCCAGCGTCGTGGCGGTGGTGGTCCGGGCGGTGGCCGCGGCCGTGGTGGTCCCGGTGGCGGTCGCGGTGGTCCGGGTGGTGGGCGTGGTGGTCGCGGCGGCGGTCGCGGTGGTCCCGGCGGTCCCGGCGGTCGCGGTCCGGGTGGGCCCGGTCGCGGCAGCGAGGGTGGTGATCGCGGTCGCGGTCGCGGCGGCGACGGTCCCCGCGGCGGCGGCGACCGCGATCACGAAGGCAGCGATCTGGTCGAGAACGTGATCGCGATCAACCGCGTGGCCAAGGTCGTCAAGGGCGGCCGGCGCTTCAGCTTCAACGCGCTCGTTGCCGTCGGCGACGGACAGGGCCGCGTGGGTGTCGCCACGGGCAAAGCGAACGAAGTCTCCGAGGCGGTGCGTAAGGCAGTCGATGCCGCGCGCCGGAATCTCGTACACGTGCCACTCACCGGCGGGACGATTCCGCACGAGGTGGTTGGTGCGCACGGCGCCGGTCGTGTACTCATGAAACCGGCCGCGCCGGGCGCCGGTGTGATCGCGGGTGGTGCGGTGCGTGCGGTGCTCGAGTGCGCCGGCGTGGCCGACATTCTCACCAAGAGTCTGGGGTCGACGAATCCGCACAACATGGTGCGCGCGGCGATGCACGGGCTCGGACAGTTGACCACGGTCGAGCAGATCGCGCGGGAGCGCGAGGTCGAGGCGTCGAGCCTGCCGTATCGCTCGCGCGCCAAGTCGAAGGAGACGGTCTAATGCCGCGGACGTTCGTGTGGCATCGCACGCGCGGTCCCAAGCGGACTGCGCCTAACGCATTGACCACGGGCAAGGTGCGCATCAAGCAGGTGCGGAGCGGCATCGGCCATCCGGCCGAGATGCGCCGGACGCTCGAGTCGCTCGGCCTGCGCCACCACCAGGACGAAGTGGTGCGGCCGGATTCGCCGTCGCTGCGTGGTCAAATCAAGCACGTGCGTCACCTGGTGACGGTGACGCCGGTGAAGGAGTAAGCGACAGTGGCCAAGGAACAGCGCGAGACGCCCGCGCCCGAGCACATCGGGCTCCACAACCTGGTGCCGGCGCCGGGCTCGCACCGGAACCGGAAACGGTTAGGCCGCGGCCCTGGATCGGGCACGGGCAAGACGTCGGGCAAAGGCAACAAGGGCATCAAGGCGCGCGCCGGTCATCACGGACCGGGCGGCAACAAGCCGCACTTCGAGGGCGGCCAGATGCCGCTCACGCGCCGTCTGCCCAAGCGCGGCTTCACCAATCCGTTCCGCGTGGAGTCGCAGGTCGTGCACCTGGGAGACATCAACGAGTTGGCGACGAAAGACGAGATCACGGCCGACGTGCTCATCGAGGCGGGATTGATCCGGAAGCGCAAAGGTCCCGCGAAGCTGCTGGCGAACGGCGCGCTCACGCGCGCGGTGACGGTCCGCGGCATTCGAGTGAGCGCGGCGGTGCGTGACCGTATTGTCGCGGCCGGAGGCCGCGTCGAGGACTGACATGGCGCAGGACAACGCAGCGGCTCAGCTCGTCGGCAACATCTTCAAGACGCCGGAACTGAAGTCGCGTATTGGCTTCACGCTGCTGGCGTTGATCATCTATCGCGTCGGCTCGCACATCACGGCGCCGGGCATCGACACGCAGGCGCTGATCGACTTCTTCAAGAGCCAGCAGGCCGGCGGCCTCCTCGGCCTCTACGACCTGTTCGTGGGCGGCGGCCTGTCGCGCGCGACCCTGTTTGCGTTAGGCATCATCCCGTACATCTCGGCGAGCATCGTGTTCCAGATTCTCGCCGCGGTGCTGCCCAGCGTCGAGAAGCTGCAGCGCGAGGAACAAGGCCGGAAGAAGGTCGAACAGTGGACGCGCTACATGACCGTCGGCATTTCCATCATGCAGGCGTGGGGCTACGCGCTGTTCACGGAGTCGCTGCAGGGCGCTGTGTCGCATCCGGGCATGGCGTTCCGCATCCAGATGACGCTGTTCCTCACGGCCGGCGCCATCTTCGTCATGTGGTTAGGCGAGCAGATCACCGACCGCGGCGTCGGCAACGGCGCGTCGCTGCTGATCTTCTTCTCGATCATCGAGCGGTTCTGGCCGGCCATCGTGCAGACGTTCGGCTTCCTCTCCACCGGCGCGCTGTCGCCGCTCAAGCTCGTGGTGCTCGGGATCGTGATGGTCGGAGTGGTCGCGGGCACGGTGGCCGTCACCGTCGCCGCGCGCCGCGTGCCGATCCAGATTCCGCAGCGCACGATGGCGCGTGGCCGGCAACGCGAATCGTCAAAGAACTTCATCCCGTTGCGCATGAACGCCGCCAACGTGATGCCGATCATCTTCGCGCAAACGGTGATCGTGGTGCCCGGCACGCTGGCACAGTTCGGGAGCCGAGCCCCGTGGGCACAAACCATGGCCGAGATCCTCAATCCCGGCACGTGGGAATACTATGTGCTGATGGCGATCCTGATCTTGTTCTTCACGTACTTCTACACGGCGATCATTTTCAACCCGATCGACATCGCGGAGAACCTGAAGAAGCAGGGCGGTTTCATTCCGGGCGTGAAGCCCGGCGCGAAGACGGCCGAGTACATCGAGAAGGTGATGTCGCGCATCACGTTCCCGGGCGCGCTCTTCCTGACGTTGATCGCGTTGCTGCCGATCTGGATCATCGATCTCATCAACGTGCCATTCCGCTTCGGCGGCACGTCGCTCTTGATCGTGGTCGGCGTCGGCTTGGACACGCTCGCGCAACTGCAGCAGCACCTGTATCTGCGCAAGTACGACGGGTTCATGAAGAAGGGTCGCGTGCGATTCCGCGGCCGGGCGACGACGTACTGAGCGCACCCCCTATTTTCGGCGACTGGGAGCGGATGGACACATGAACATCGTGTTGCTCGGCCCTCCCGGCGCCGGGAAGGGCACGCAAGGCGAGCGCATCGCGCGTGAGCTCGAGATCCCCAAGCTGGCGACCGGCGACGTGCTGCGCGAGGCCGTTAGGCAGGGCACGCCGCAGGGGCTCGAGGCCAAGAGATACATGGACAAGGGCGATCTCGTCCCTGATTCCGTCATCCTGGGCATCATGAAAGAGGCGCTGTGCAGGCCCGACGCCGCGCGCGGCGTGGTGCTGGACGGCGTGGTGCGCACGGTGCCGCAGGCGGAAGGCCTCGCGCGCGTGCTGGCCGAGTTGGGCCGCAAGCTCGACGTCGTCCTGGTGTTCGACGTCGACGAGGAAGAGCTGGTGCGCCGCCTGAGCGCGCGCACGGTGTGCGAGAACTGCCAGACGCCCTACACCGGTCGGGCACCGGGAAGCACCTGTGAGAAGTGCGGCGGCAAGCTGGTGCGCCGCAAGGATGACGAGCCGGACGCCATCCGGACGCGCATGCGCGCGTATCGCGACCAGACGTCGCCAGTCATCGAGTGGTATCGCGCCCGTGCGCGGGATGCGGCGCTGCGCGGTCAGAGCGCGGCGCGCATCGTCACAGTGGACGCGATCGGCGCGGTCGACGAGGTCACCGCGCGAGTGCTGACAGCATTGGGAAAATGATTCAGCTCAAGTCACCGCGCGAAATCGAAGTGATGGCCGAGGGCGGCAAGATTCTCGCGGACACGGTGGCGATGTTGTCCGAGCGCGTCGAACCGGGCATGTCGACGCTCGATCTCGACGCGTTGGCCGAGGGCTTCATCCGGTCGCACGACAACGCGGTGCCGGCGTTCAAGGGGCTGTACGGCTTTCCGGGCTCCATCTGCACATCGATCAACGAGGAGATCGTGCACGGGATTCCATCGCGCAAACGCGTGCTGCGCGAGGGCGACCTCGTGTCGATCGACGTTGGTGTCGGCTACAACGGCTTCTTCACCGACTCGGCGGCGACGGTTGCAGTGGGTGACACGGATGAGGAGTCGCGGCGGCTGCTCGCCGTGACAGTGGAGGCGCTGGAGGCGGGGATCGCCGCGGCGACGACGGACAACCACATCGGCGACATTGGCGCGGCGATTCAACGCGTGGTGGAAGAAGCGGGGTTCAGCGTCGTGCGGGAGCTCGTTGGACACGGCATCGGAACGGAGTTCCACGAGGAGCCGCAGGTGCCTAACTACGGCAAGCCCAAGCGGCTGATGAAGCTCACGCCCGGCCTCACGATCGCGATCGAGCCCATGGTGAACGCGGGCGCGCCCAGGACGCGCACGATGCCGGACCGGTGGACGATCGTGACGGCGGACGGCTCGCGGTCGGCGCACTTCGAGCACACGGTGGCGATCACCGACCACGGGCCGCGAGTCCTGACGCGGCGGTCCGCCTAACGCAAGTGCGTCGTACGATCAGGCTCAGTCTGGCGTGGAACGCGGTCCGTCATTCGTCGTTCGTTTCGTGCTTTCCTACCCGTGGTCCGTCCTTCGTTGTTCGTCATCCGGCAACGTGCCTGCGCGGATCACGGCCGTCTCGCCGCGACCGTCCATCATCGGTCGGGTTCGGGTCGCATCATGTGCGCTCGGATACGCGCTGATCACGAAGCACGCATGACCGACGACGGGTGGGAAAGCACGAAACCAACAACGAATGACGGACCACGGGAAATTGCCCAAACCAGAGCCCCGGACGTGCTCCGCTAAATGTGACGTTCCACTTCGGCGGTGACGCGGGCCGCGGCCGCCGACGTCTCGCGCACGAATTCGCTCGCGGCGTCGACCAGCGCGCGTCCCTTCGCCGGGTCCGAGAGCGCGGCGACGTTGACCCGGACGTTGTAGGCGGCGCCGCGGCACGCGGCCTCGGCGAGGAGCGCGGAGACGCCCGCGTCGGACACAGCGCTCGGATTCCCCTTCACTGCGACGAGCTCGGCGAGCGCGGCAACGGCGGCACAGGCGCGCGCGGTTTCGAGCGGTACCTCGCTGGCGCCGATGAGCGCGGCGGTGATCGCGGCGTCGCGTTGCGTGCGCTGCTCGGGCGTGTCCTTGGGCAGCTTGTACGCGGCCGAGACGGCGCCGTACGATTGGGCGTCGAGCGCGACCAGGTCTTGCAGGCGCGTCACCAGCGTGGCGGCGCGCGCACCCGCGTCGCGCATTTCGGTCTCGACGTCGGCGAACTTCTTCTTGCCGGCGGTGAGGCCGGCCACCATCTGCGCGAGTGCCGCCGCGAGGGCGCCGGCGTACGCGGCCGCGCTGCCGCCCCCGGGCGTGGGCGTCGGCGCGGCAACGGCGGCCACCAGATCTGCGTTAGGCGCACCGGAGCGTGCGTCGCCGGTCTGCGCCGCGCGCACGCGGCGCTCGAACACCTGGTCGGGCGAAAATTGCGCGAGGCGGAGATGGCGCGCGGCCGCGTCGAAGAGTACGCGCTCGGGCACGAGTCCGACAATCTCGCTCCACGTCACCGGTACGCCGGCCGCCGCGGCTTCCATCGCCACCATGTCGAACGCGCGGTAGGGCGGCGTCTGATCGATGTCGACGAGATTCATCGACACCTGCGCTTGTCCGTCCACCTCGAGGCCCAGTGCCTTCACGTAGCGCAATCCGCCCGAGGATCCGCGCACCGCTTTCGCAATGCGTTTGGCCTCGCTCAGGTGCGACGTGTCGCCCAGATACACGTTGTACGCGACGAGGAAGGGACGCGCACCGATCGCCACGGCGCCGGCGGTCGGATGCACTTTGCGCGGACCGAAGTCGGGCGTGCGCGCCGGATTCGATTCGATTTCGGCGCGAATGCCCTCGAACTGGCCGCGCCGCACGTCGGCGAGATTCTCGCGCTCGGGACGTGTGGCCGCCCGCTCGTACAGGTAGACCGGGATGCCGAGGTCGCGACCAACGCGGTCGCCTAACTGGCGGGCGAGGGCGACGCAATCGTCCATCGTGGTGCCTTCGAGCGGCACGAACGGCACGACGTCGGTGGCGCCCATGCGCGGATGTTCGCCGCTGTGCCGCGTGAGGTCGATGCGATCCGTGGCCACGCGCATGCCCGCGAACGCCGCATCGACGACGCGCTCGCGGCGCGCGACGAACGTGATCACCGAGCGATTGTGCGACTCATCGGATGAGACATCGAGCACCACCGTCCCCTCGACGGCGGCGATGGCATCACGAATGGCCTGGACGACCTCGGGCCGGCGCCCTTCGCTGAAGTTCGGGACGCATTCGACGAGCGACATGGCGGCGGCTTGCCTAACGGCCGCGCTGGCCTGACCGCGCCGCGGTGTGGCGCGGCTTGCCGGCATTCCTGCGCGAGGCGGAGCGCTGCTCCCGGACCGGCACCGGCGCGCCCTTCGGCGCGCGATCGCGTCCATGCTGCGGAATCGGCGCAGCGGTGTGTTTCTTCTTCATGGATGGAAGATGACCCGGCGGTGGAGTGGGCGCCAGCCTCGCCCCTACACGTAGCGTCCGATCGCCATCGCGCCGGCCGCGACGATGAGCAGCACACTGGCGAGCCGCGCCGCCGCCGCCGCGCGGCCGCGCAACTGGGCCGCGAGACCAAGCAGCGCCTGCCGTTCTTCGTTCGCCTGCGCCTGCGCCGCTTGCTGCGCGGTCGCGGTCGCGCGGTTCATCGACGGCCCGATTACGAGCGCTCCGAGAAACAACGCGAGCAGGGCGCACACTCCGCCAAAGCCTAACGTGATGCCCATGCGCGACGAGCTGAATCCGGGCGCCATGCGGGATGCGCGTACGTAGAGCCAGAGGCCGCTCAATACGGTGAGCAGGGCCATGATCGGAAACACGGTCAGCAGGCGGCGGCGCTGCAGTACCGCCGTCACCTTGCCTCCATCTGGTCCGGCCTCGGCGAGCGATGGGAGGAGGTAGACGGCAGCGAACACCGTGAAGCCCGCCCAAAGAACGCCGCCGACCACATGCACCAGCCGCAAGACGATCGTCAACCAATTCATCGACACACCTCAGTGGGTTTGCGGGGAGGTTCCGTTAGGCGGGCTGGGCGGCGGCCGGTGCCGCCTGGTGTCCCACCGCTTCGCGCAGCGCTTTCATCATCACCTGGTCGTTGGCCGCTGCCTGCTCCGGCAGCACCGGGTAGCGCACGACGAACTCGAGCGCTTGTTCGGTGAAGCGGACGTCGACCTGCGGCTCGGGTGTCGATGTGTCGAAGTCGACGAGCCGCTGCACAGCCGCGTGCTGCTCGTCGATCCCGCGCCGGTAGGACGCGTACACCTTGTCGGCCACCGATTTGAGGTTGGCCTGAGTCGCCGTCACGTCCGTCGTCGGCGGCAGCGACAACGTCACCGTGTGCCAGGTGTACTCGGCGCCGGGAATCTGCTTGAACAGCGCCGACGGCTGGAACAACACTGCGTTGGACAACACGACGATGCGGCCGGTCGGCTGCAGCTCGGGGCCCGCGAGCTCCATCAGGTACAGGCGAATGAGACCGATGTCCACCACGCGGCCCGTGACACCGGCCAACGTGATGCGATCGCCCACGCGCACACCGTAGCGGCCGATGAGGAAGAAGTACGCGACCACCGCGAGAATGGGGTTCTGCAGCGCCACCGCGAGACCGGCGGTGAGGAAACCGACGTAGGTCGCGAGCGACCCGATCTCGGAGACGAAGCCGATGACGAGGATGACGACCAGCGCGATCGCGACGGCCACGCGGCGCAGGAGCAGGAACTGCCGCCGCCGGCGCGCGTCGTGGAGATAGCGGAACGTCGCGCGCCGCCAGACCTCCGAGATGAAGAGCACGATCGCGATCGCGACGAGCAGAATCACCGCGTGCAGCACGAGCTCCCCTAACGCTGCGTTCGCACGCCCCTTGATGATGTCGCTCCACTCGGTGAGCGTGCCGCGAGCGTCGTCGACCGTGATGTCCTGTTCGCCGATGGGGACGAGCAGCGTGGAGAGTTGCCGGAACCGGGTCGTCGCGGTGTCGAACTGGTGCTGCATGGTGAGCAGCTGCGACGGATCGACGATGCCGGTGTCCGCCGCGTGTGCGCGGACAAGGGTGCGTGCCTGGCGTCCGACGGCCGCGCGCAGCGTGTCGATTGATGTGGACACTTCATCCGTCGCGTCGATGGCCGCCGACAGACTCCGGTGAGTGCCGCGCAACGCGAACCAGTCGGAAGCGAGCGCGAGGAGTCCGCGCGACCGCCCAGCGTTCGTCGCGGGCGCGACCGGAACGGCGGGTACGAGGGTCGTGGGCGCGCGTGCGGCCGCCGTGGTGTCGGTGCTCGTCGCAGCGTTTGTCTGTGCCGCCGGCGCGGCGCGTTCAGGTGTCGCCGCGGCGTGGCGTGCTTCGGGTATCGTGCGCCCGATCTCGGCGATCTGTCCCGTTAGACTCGCGGTTCCCGCGACACCGCGGGTGGCGACGCTGGCCGCGAAGCGCTGCAGCTCGAGGATGGTCTTCTGGACCTCGAGCGAGAGATTCAGCTCCGATTGCTGCTCGTCGCGTTGGGCAACGAGATCGCGTTGCGCACGAGCCGGCGCGCGCGCGATCTGGCTGTCCAGCGCGGCGAGTCGCGATTGCAGGCCCGCCACACGTCCTGCCACACGCGTCGCCGAGCGCTGGAGTCGCGCGGCGTCGTCGTACGAATCGATCGCCGAGGTATCGGCCGGTGAGTGCGATGCGTCGATGAGACGCGCCGCGGCGGTAGCGAAATCGAACGCATACTGCACCGCGGCCAGCGATGTCCGCTGCAAGCGATCGTGCGCGATCTCGTTGTCGGCGAGATCGGGCGACTGCGACAGCGTGGACAGCCGCCGATACCACGCGATAGTGAGGTGCAAGTGCTGCAACACCTGGTCGGCTGTCACGGGCGCCGCACGTCCGGATGTCGGCTTGGGAGACACGGCCGTCGGCTTCGCCTGCTTGGCCGCTGCCTGTGCCTGCGCAGCCGTGGCGAACGCGACGCTAATGACCAACGCTGTGCCGAGTCGCCTGGCGAACGCGCCCATCGCCCTCCCGTCGCTGTGTAGCGGTGATGTCAGTGAGCGTGACACGCCGTGGTGTGCGTCGCGCAACTCGGGTGAATGTATGCAACAGGGTTGTGATGCGGGAGCGTTGCCGGCCCGAAAGAGCGACTCACATATCGCCACGCGTGGCGCGAGCGAGCGTCTTGTCCAACCACGCGTGCAAGGTTGGAGTGCCGGCGAGGACGCTGCTGCGCGCGAGAGGAAGCGGGCCGCCACCCACCGCGGTGATCGTTCCGCCTGCCTCGCGAATGATGAGCGCGGCCGCGGCGAAGTCCCACGGCGATAATGTGAGCTCCCAAAATGCCTCGAACCGTCCGCACGCGACGTCGCACAAATCGAGCGCGGCCGACCCTGCACGTCTCACGCCTGCCGTCGCGCGCGCGACGGCATCGAGCTGTCGCAAGTAGCGCGGCAGTTCCTCCAGCGTGCGGAACGGGAACCCGGTGCCAACCAGCGAGAGCGTCGGATCATCGATGCGCGAAATGGCGATCGGGGCGCCGTTACGCATCGCGCCTTCGCCCAACACAGC
>JAICLH010000191.1 GCA_025927495.1 Gemmatimonadaceae bacterium | reverse complement strand
TATCTTTTGTGGACATACGCCTGATCCGCGAGCCGGAGCCGCGCGAGCCCCGCGCGCGGCTCCGGCTCTCCCGCATCCCCGTATCGTTGTGTGACGCGCCGGGCGAGCGCGTCGTAGACCAGGCTGCCGCGCGCATCCACGAAGCCGAAGCCGTCGAGGAACGAGTAGTAGGCGAACGATGTTCCGTTGGGCGCCAACAAGTCGCGGCCGAAGCGGTAGCGTGCATGGTCGAGCCCCAGCTGGGCGAGCAGGGTGGGGGCGAAGTCGGTCTGCGCGCCGAACCGGGAGACGACGGTGTCGTGACGCGCGAGCGCGCCGCCTAACCAGAGCATCGGGATACGCTGGCGCGCGTCGGCCTCGGTCCCGTTGGGCAGCGACATGCGCGGCAGCGGATGGCCGTGGTCGGCCACGATGACGACGAGGGTGCTGTCCCACCACGGTTGCGACCGTGCGGCGCGGATGAAGGCGCCCACGCTGCGGTCCGCGTACACGTGCGAATTGAGGAACTGCGCGCTCTGGTCGTGTCCCGGGAACACCGGCGCCATCGGCACCTCGAAGGGCTCGTGGCTGCTCAACGTGAACAGCGCGCTGAAGAACGGGCGCCGCATCGCCTGCACGTCCTGCAGCAGGCGGCCGAGGACGTACTGGTCGTGCGCGCCCCACTTGGAATTGCGCTCGTCGCGGGGAAAGTCGCTCTCGCCAACGAGGTGGTCGAATCTCCCGTCGAGCAGGTACGATTTGATGTTGGCGAAAGCGAGCTCGCCGCCGTAGTAGAAGGATGTCGCGTATCCCGCCGCACCCAGGTCGCGGCTCAACATCGGCAGTCGCTCGGCGCGCTCGGGCGTATTCATCACCTGCACGTGCGGGAGCGGTGGGAAGCCGCTCAGGATGGCGACGAGGCCCTTGGCGCTGCGATCGCCGGAGGCATAGAAGTGATCGAAGAAGATTCCGTCGCAAACCAGAGCATCCAGGTTGGGCGTGACGCCGGCCACGCCGCCTAACGGAGCGACGACCTTGGCGGTGAGGCTCTCCCAGATGATGAGGATCACGTTAGGCCGTGCGAGGCGGAGGAGTCCGTGCGGCGTGGCGCCCGGATCCGCAAGCAGACTGTCCACCACGCGGCGCGCCGTCGTGGCATCGATCTCGGTGTACGGATTCGCGCGGCCCAACGCATTTTCGGTGGTCAGGGAGTGCGCGACGTTCCACGGCACGTCGAGCGCCGCCTGGTTGGCGAATTCGTTACTCGAGAAATACACGCTGCTCTGGTTGAGCGGCGTCCACTGCAACCCGCCGCGAATCGGCACGATGAGCAACGCGCCGAACACGAGAGCGAGCACCGTCGCGGTGTTGGTGCTGTGACGCGCGGTGTCGAGGCGCGGCGCGACGAGCCGACGATACGCCACGACGCACGCGGCGCCGAAGACGAGCGCGACCATGGCGCAGACCAGCACGGGGCCGGATTCTACCGACGCAAATGCCTCGACCGGCGTGCGCAAGTACGTGAGGGGCGTTGCGTCCAACCGCACGCCCCACGCATCGTAAATACCGAGGTCACCCGCGGTGAACAACGCAACGACGATGACCAGCGCATAGGTGTACGTGGTGACTGCGGTACGCACCACACTCGGCCGTAGCACGCGGCCGAACACGACCATTAGCACTGGCACTATCGTCGCGTACGCAGCCGCTGAGAGGTCCATGCGCACACCGTGCGCAAAGACGCGCGCGATGGTCCCGATGCCCAACTGTGCGGTCGAGCGATGTTCGTAAATGAGGAACACCCCGCGCGCGACGAGGAGCGTCGCGGTCCAGTAGAGCAGATAGCAGACGAGAAAGAGCAGGCGATCGGCGGCGACCGATCGCACAGATGGCCGAGAATGTCGTTGCACGCCGAACGATAGAGGGACGCGACGAAGGCGGCCAGGGTGAGCAAGTCGTCGTCCTCGACCGGGGACGGCGAACTGTGTCGGAATCCGGTCACAGCACGGCGTCGCGGGGACGGAGGGAAGATGATGCGAACCATCTTCCGATGAGCCTCACCTGTAGTATCGTACGTGCAGCATGCGGGATCGTCTCGCGCGAACCGCGACGACGGGGCGTGTATTGGTATGACGATTGCGCGACGCAGTGCTCGTCGAGTCGCGCGCTCACCCCCCTACGAGAGGTCGGCTAACGTGCCGAGCGTACGAATACCAGGTGGGAAGGCCCTCGCGGTCGCGGCGACGCTCGCGGTCGGATTCGCCGCCAGCCTGCCTTCAACTGCCGCGGCGCAGTACTTCGGCCGCAACAAGGTTCAATACGAGACCTTCAAATTCCGGCGCCTCAAAACGCCGCATTTCGACATCTACTACTATCCGGCGGAGTCGCTCGCGGCAGTGGACGCAGCCCGCATGGCCGAGCGCTGGTACGACCGGCACAGCAAGACGCTGACGGATGCGTTCGATCGGCGGTCGATCATCCTGTACGCCGATCACGCCGACTTCGAGCAGACCAACGTCATTGGCGGGTTCATCGACCAGAGCACCGGCGGCGTCACGGAAGGCTTGCGGAGCCGCGTGGTGCTGCCGTTCACCGGCGTCTACGCGGATGACGATCACGTAATCGGCCACGAGCTGACGCACGTCTTCCAGTACGATATTGCCGGCAAGATGAAGGGCGGAGGCATGGTCGCGCTGGACCGATTACCGCTCTGGCTCATCGAGGGCATGGCGGAGTATCTGTCGTTAGGCAGATACGATCCGAACACCGCGATGTGGCTGCGCGATGCCGCGCTGCGCAACGACCTGCCCACCATCAAGAAGCTGAGCACCGACCCGCGCTACTTCCCGTATCGGTACGGCGAGGCGCTGTGGGCCTACATCGGCGGCCGGTGGGGCGATGACGTCGTGCAACAGCTCTACCGCGCGTCGCTGCAGAGCGGCTTCGAGTTGGGCATCCGCCGCACACTCGGCATGAGCAGCGACACGCTGTCGGCGCAGTGGCTGCAAGCGATCAAGGACGCGTACCTGCCGCTCATGAAGGACCGACAGGCGCCCGACTCGCTGGGCAAGCGGCTCCTCCGTCCCGGCAGCAAGTACGGCGACATGGACGTGTCGCCCGCACTGAGCCCCAATGGGAAGTACCTCGCGTTTCTGACGACGCGCGGTCTGCTGAGCATCGATCTCTACGTCGCCGACGCGCAGACCGGCAAGATCGTGAAGAAGCTCACCGGTCCCAACACCGATCAGCACTTCGACGCGATCAGCTTCATCAACTCGTCGGGCTCGTGGTCGCCCGACGGCAAACAGTTCGCGTTCGTCGTGTTCGCCGGCGGCAAGAACGAGATCGATGTCTTCGACGTCGACCGCAAGGACATCATCCGGCGCATCAAACCGAAGGAAGGCGTGAGCGCGATCACCGATGTCGCGTGGGGGCCTAACGACAAGATGGTGTTCGCCGGCATGTCGGGCGGCATCAGCGACCTCTACCTGTACGACCTCAAGTCGGGAAACCAGGAGCAGCTCACGCACGACCGGTACGCGCAGATCCAGCCGGCGTGGTCGCCGGACGGCAAGACCGTGGCATTCGTGACGGATTCGGGCCCGCTGACGAATCTCGATACGCTCAAGTACGGGCCGATGCACCTCGCGCTCATGGACATGGACACGCGAAAAATTTCTCTCGTGCCTGTCTTCCCGAACGCCAAGTCCATCAACCCGCAGTACTCGCCCGACGGCAAGAGCATCTACTTCGTGTCCGATCGCGGCGGGTACGACGACATCTATCGCATCAACCTGGAGTCGGACGAGATCTATGAGGTGACGAAGTCGGCGACGGGCGTGAGCGGCATCGAAGCGCTCTCTCCCGCTCTGTCCGTGGCGAAGGATGAAGGTCGCCTTGCGTTCTCCCTGTTCGAGCGCGGCGGCTATTCGCTGCACACGCTCGATCCCGACCAGGCCGGCGGCACGCTGCTCGGTCCAAACATGGACACGACGGCCATCGCGGGTGCGATGCCGCCGCTGCATCCGGTCGAAGTCGGCGAGATCACGCAGCGCGTGCACGATCCGGTGACCGGCTTACCGCCGGCCGAGCAATACGCGACACTGCCGTACAACCCCAAGCTGTCGCTCGAGTACCTCGGATCGCCCGGCGTGGGCGTGGGTGTCGGGCCTTACGGAACGATCGCGGGCGGCGGTGTCACGGCCTACTTCGCCGATCAGTTGAGCAACAACGTCATCGGTGTGGAGTTGGGCGGAGCAGGCGACATCCAGGACTTCGGCGGATCGGTCTTCTACGCCAACCTGGCGCACCGGTGGAACTGGCAGGTGGGCCTGTCGCACACGGTGTATCCATTGTTAGGCGCGGACGCGTTCGATACGACGCTGACCGACAACAACGGCAATGCCGTTCCGACCACGGTGTTCGAGCAACGCCTGATCCGGCAATACTACGATGCGGTGAACGCCGCGACGCAATACCCGTTCGACCTGACGAAGCGTCTCGAGCTCGGCGTTTCGGCGACGCACTTGAGCTACGGTACGCAGCTGTTCCGGCTGTTTGTCGATAAGCAAGGCATTCCGATTGGCGAGACACAGTCGAACGTGTCGTCCGGGCTGCCGACGTGGAACTATGTGTCGCTGACGGCCGCGTTCGTGGGCGACTACTCGTACTATGGATTCACATCGCCGATCGCGGGCGGACGGTATCGGTTTGAGGTGGATCCGTCGTTCGGATCGCTGAACATGGAGAATGTCCTCGTCGACTATCGGCGGTACTTCTTCATGCGTCCGCTCACGCTCGCTTTCCGCGCGATTCACCTGGGACGGTACGGTTCGGATGCGGACAATCCGGAGCTGTTCCCGCTGTACGTCGGCGATCCGGCGCTGGTCCGCGGCTACGACGTGAACTCGATCAACGCGAACGAGTGCATTTCGTCGACCAGGAGCAGCTGCCCGGTGTTCGACCGTCTCATCGGCAGCAAGATGGCGGTGGCGAACGTCGAGTTCCGCATTCCAGTGTTAGGCTCGGATCAATTCGGCCTGATCAACTTCCCGTACCTGGCCACGGAGCTGTCGCCGTTCGTCGACGCCGGCGTCGCGTGGACGTCGACGAGCACGCCGAACATCGAGTTTTAGACGACGTCGCTGGGCCGCGTGCCGGTGGTCAGTGCCGGCGTCAGCATGCGCGTGAATGTGCTGAGCTATCTGGTGGCGGAAGTCTGGTACGCGCACCCGTTCCAGCGGCCGAACGCGAAGAACCAGTGGGGATTTCAACTGACCCCGGGATGGTGATCGAATAGGGGGAAGCGCGCGCAGGCGCGCGCTGGGGGAAGCGGCCGGATCGCCTTGGGGAAATGGGGAATGGTTGAACAGAAGGCCTAACGCAGATCGCCTGCGTTAGGCCTTCGTCATAGCGGGATTCGCCCCCATTCACCCAAGGCGGCGCGAGCCGCCGTTTCCCAAAGGCCCGAAGGCCGCTTCCCCAAGCGCGCGCCGGCGCGCGCTTCCCGTGCAGTCTACGGTTCGAACTTCGGCGTCCCGTTGTCCGCCCCATTCGTGGTCACGCGCGTCTGGTTGGTGCCGTCGGCGTTCATGACCCACACGTCGGAATGGCCGCTGCGGCTGCTCTCGAACACGATCTTCTTGCCGTCGGACGACCACGCGGGCGTGCCGTCGAAGCCAGGGCTCGTCGTGAGGCGCGTCTGGTTCGTGCCATCGTCCTTCATTACGTATACCTCGACCTCGGACGAATCCCCCGCCGTGCGATCGCGGTCCGACTGGAACACGATGAAGCCCGTCGACGACCATGACGGCGACGCGTCGTTGAATTGATCGCTCGTCAACTGGTGCGCGCTGCTGCCGTCGGCGTTCACCACCCAGATCTGCGTCGTGCCGCTGGCGTTCGACTGATACGCGACCTTCGACCCGTCGGGCGACCACGCGGGCGCGTTCGCAAGCGCGTCGTCGTGCGTCAGCTGCACCGCGTTGCTGCCGTCGGCGTTCATCACCCAGATCTCGGCGTGCCCAACGGACGTGTCGGTCCGCGTCGATGCGAACGCGATCTTGCTGCCGTCCGGCGACCACGAGGGTAATCCATTCTCGCCGGGCTCGGTCGTGATGCGCTGGAGTCCGGTATTGTCGGGCTTCACGACCCAGATGTCGAAACCGTGTCCCGTGTGCTGGCGGCTCGAGGAGAACGCGATCAGCTGTCGGTTAGGCGACCACGACGGCAGCCCGTCGAAGCTGGCCGAGGGCGCCAGGCCGCGCGAACCGGTGCCATCGTCGGCGATCGTGAAGATGTCACCGCTGTCGGCCGGGAACGACGCGAACACGATCTGGCGCAGCGCGCACGTCACCTGGAACGACACCGGCGAGGCTGCCCCCGCGGTGACGGTGACGGTCTGCGTGTCGCTCGGTGACACCGTGCAGTTCGATCCCACCGATCCAAGTGAGACCTGATGCGAGCCGGCTTGTACGCTGGAAATGGTCAGCGAGTCGGCAATGCCGATCACGTGACCCGATCCGTTGTCAATGACGACGCTGTAACCGCTCGAGTCGACGTCCGCGCCCGTCGTCGCCGACGTCACCTGGATCGACCCGCTATTGACGCCGGTGCCGTTGTCGCTGCCGCACGCGGCGAGCGAAACGGCCAAAGCGAGCGCGGCCAGAGTGAACAGCAGCCGGCCCACAGGCCGCGACGTGACATGGTGCATGGCGACGTCCTCCGAACGATGGATTGACTGAGCGGTGTCGGGCGCGATGACTCGCGAGCGCCCGCATTGAGACGGCACCGGCTTGTCGGGCAAGGGCGATGCCACTCGACGGCTACGGCAGCGTCCGCTACCGAAATGCACGGAACGATGCAGGCACAGACCGTTCCATTGCGCGGAGCACATTGAGCTGGTGCTGGCGTGCGGCGGTCCGGCAAGGCAAACTGATTCAGCGGGCCTCACGAGCTTGGAATCGGGTTTGCACCAGGAGCCGACACCGACTTTCGACCAGGACCTGTCCGGCACCGACATGCCTCGCTCCGCGCTTTGTCTCGCATTGGGCATCGGCCTTCTCTCCTGCGCCTCGCCCGCGGCGCCCGTCGCACCGGAGGCGCTCGCGAACGCAACGCCGCTGGCGCCGCCCGGATGGTATGCCGCCACCTACGCGGGTATGGAGCAATGCTCCGGACTCACGGGTGATTTCTCCCGTATCCGGTGGTATCACGTTGCGGGCTCGCGCGTGCGCGCCCCTGACTCGGGCGGCTACGCGGCGGCCGTCACCTACCCTAGCCTCCACACGATCGTCATCGCCGACTTCTACGCCAACGACACGATCGTCGTGCGGCACGAGGTCATGCACGACCTGGCCGACGTCACCTCGCACCCCCAAGAATGGTTTGATGGGAGATGCGGGGATTTGATGCCGTAAGTCTCAGGAAGCGGCGGGGGGCGCCGCCGGAGGGAAGCCCCCCCCCCCCCGGACCCCACACGCGTAACAATGAGAAGGTAGGTGTAAGGTCTGG
>JAICLH010000245.1 GCA_025927495.1 Gemmatimonadaceae bacterium | reverse complement strand
GAGCGGCTTCGGACGCGATCGCCGCAAGGCATCGGGGTGGAAGGCGAGGTGCGACGAGCGGCGGTTGCGCTGGTGCTCAGGGCGCGCAAGCTCGAGCCGGTGGAACTGCTCATGATCAAGCGCGCTACGTACGCGGGCGATCCGTGGAGCGGACACTTCGCGCTGCCGGGAGGACGGCAGGAGCCGGGTGAGACGATCGAGCAAACGGCTGTTCGTGAGACGCGCGAAGAAACGGCCCTCGACCTCTCGCGCGGCGGCTCGATCCTCGGTCGGTTGGATGACGTGCAGCCACGCACGGTCGTGCTGCCGCGGCTCGTGATCACGCCGTTCGTCGGCGTCGTGGCCGGTGACGGATCGCTGACGCTCAGCGACGAAGTTGCTGAAGCGTTCTGGATCCCGGTAGACGCATTGCGGGCGCCCGATGCGACCCGCGAGGTAGTGCTCGAGCTGACAGGCGGCCCTCGACGCGTGCCGACGTTTCAGCACGACGGGCGCACGATTTGGGGCCTAACGGAGCGCATTCTTCGGCAGTTTCTGGCGCTCACATCGACCGAGTGAACCGGCCATGTACACGCGCATTCTGGTCCCGCTCGAGAATTCACCGTACGACGAGGCGATTCTGGACCACGTCCGCAACCTCGCGCGCCTGTGCCACGCGTCGATCATTCTCATCCACGTGGCGGACGGTTGGGCCGCGCGCAATCTGCGGCAGCTCGACCTGCGCGAGAGCGAAGAAATGCGGGCCGATCGCGAGTACCTGACCCGCGTCGCGGCGCAGCTCGAGGCCGACGGACTCGACGCGGACGCCGTGCTGGCCAACGGCGACCCGGCCCGCGAGATCGCCGACGCCGCCAGCCGCGAGCACTGCGACCTCATTGCCATGTCCACGCATGGCCACCGCTTCTTTTCCGACCTCATTTATGGAAGCGTCGCCGACGGCGTGCGCCATAAGTCTGACGTGCCGGTGCTCCTCGTGCGCGGCTCGAAAGTCCAGCGCTCGACGCCTCCATCCAGCCCGGCAGCACCCCGCGCCTCTTGACACCACCCTTCCGCGCATGGCGAATTTTACGCCATGCCCTCGACGGTGCTCATCGGGACGCAAGGCTGGAACTACGATGCCTGGGTGGGTCCGTTCTATCCCTCGGACACGCGCGCCTCCGACTTTCTCGCCATATACGCCCGCGCATTCGACACCGTGGAAGTCGACTCTACGTTCTACGCTGTGCCGCCGGAGCGTACGGTTCAAAGTTGGGCGGAGCGGACACCGGGACATTTCACGTTCGCACTGAAGCTGCCACAAGAGATTACGCACGAGCATCGGCTGCGCGATTGCGCCGACCTGACCACCGAGTTCTTCGATCGCGTCCGGACACTCGGCGCCAAACTCGGGCCGGTGCTGGTTCAGCTCGGTCCCGAGTTCGGACCGTCGGAGCTGCCGGCACTGGCGTCGTTTCTTCCGACGTTGCCACGCGATGTGCAGGTCGCGGTCGAGTTTAGGCAACGTGCCTGGATCCACGAAGGCGTCCTCGCGCTGCTCGCCGAACATCACGTCGCGCTTGCGCTCACGGATGCGCGATGGATCCCCCGTCGCACAATGCTTGCACTGGCCGAAAAGCCGACGGCGGATTTCGCGTACGTCCGGTGGATGGGGCCCGACCGCGAGATCGTGGACTATTCGCGCATTCAAGCCGATCGCACGCGCGAGCTCGAGGCGTGGGCGGAGGCGCTGCTGCGGCTCGCGCAGAAGGTGACGGCTGTGTACGGCTACGCCAACAACCACTTCGCCGGACACAGCCCCGCTACGGCCCGCCAGCTGCAACGGCTCCTCGGCCAGCATCCGGTGGACCCGAGCGAGTTGGGCGAGCAGATGTCCCTCTTTTGATGCCTAACGTTAGGCGCACGCGGCGGCGCGCCGCATGAATCGCCGCGCGCTCGTTGGTTGTGTCGTCGCGGTGGGTGTGGCGGCGTTGTTCGCGCGCCTGGGTGTGTGGCAGCTGCACCGGCTCGCCGAGCGGCGCGCGTTCAACGCGCAATTCGAGCACCGGCTCGCGGCCCCGCCGGCGCCGCTCGACAGCATCCCCGGCGACACCGCGCTCGCCAAGTATCGCCGCGTGCGCGTGCACGGGACCCTCGACTACGATCACCAATTCGTTATCACTGGCCGGTCGCGCGAGGGCGCGCCGGGCGTATTCCTCATCACGCCCCTCAGGCCCGACAGCGGTGGACGCGCGGTGCTCGTGAACCGCGGCTGGGTCTATTCGCCCGATGCATCATCGGTGAACGCGGCGCTCTGGCTCGAGCCCGAGCGGACCACGGTGGAAGGATTCATTGAGCCGCTGCCCGCGCGCACGCGCGGCGGGTCACAATCCGCCAGCAACGCGCGGGCGTGGCGCGAGCTGGATTACGCGCGTGCGACGTCCGAACTGCCATACCCGATCGAACCGTACACCATCGTCGAGTTAGCAACGAGCCCGCGCCCCGCTGGCGCTCCCACTCGGCTCGCGCTGCCTGAAATGGACGACGGCCCACACCTGAGCTACGCCATCCAGTGGTTCACCTTCGCCGCCATCGCACTGTACGGCGCCGTGTATCTCCTCTGGTTGGAACATCGCGCATCAGGCTGAAACGCGCTGGCTGATTGTCCGGGCTCGTGCGGCGCGTGTACGTTTCGAGTGTGCGACGCGCGAGCGCCGCCGGCCCGCGCACGCGGGAGACAAACCGACGAGGGTGATCTCGCATGACAGACACCAAACACGGACTGGCCTCCGAGCAGGAAGCGCGCGACGTTGCCGAAGCCGCGCGCGAGGACGAGTGGACCCAGCCGAGCTTTCTCCAAGAACTTTTCCTCGGTCGCTTCCGGCCCGAGATCATCCATCCGTATCCCGCGGATGACCCCGAGGAGACCGCGCGCGCTCGGCCGTTCTTCGATGCCTTACGGAGCTACCTCGAGCGATATCCGTCCGACGACATCGATCGCACGGGCGAGATCCCCGAGCCCCTCGTGCAAGAGCTGCGCGAGATGGGCGCGTTCGGCATCAAGATCCCTCGGGAGTACGGCGGCCTCGGTCTCTCGCAGACCAGCTACATCCGCGCGATGGGCATGGTCACGTCGCGCGATGGCTCGCTCACCGCGCTGCTGTCCGCGCACCAGTCGATCGGCTTGCCGCAGCCGCTCAAGTTGTTCGGCACTGATGCGCAGAAAAAGAAATTCTTCCCGCGCCTGGCCAAGGGTGCGATCTCCGCGTTCGCGCTAACGGAAGTCGACGCCGGCAGCGATCCGGCCAACATGCGCACGTCCGCCGAGCCCACCGACGATGGTGCGGCGTTCATCCTGAATGGACAGAAGCTGTGGTGCACCAACGGCACGCGCGCCGAGCTCATGGTCGTGATGGCGCGCACGCCCGACGTCGTGGTGCACGGCAAGCCGAAGAAGCAGATCACCGCGTTCATTGTCGAGACCAACTGGCCGGGCGTCGAGGTCGTGCACCGCTGCCGGTTCATGGGGCTCAAGGCGATCGAGAACGGCGTCATCCGCTTCACGAACGTGCGGGTCCCGCGCGAGAACATCCTGTGGGACGAAGGGAAGGGCCTCAAGCTGGCGCTCATCACGCTCAACACCGGCCGCCTAACGCTGCCGGCGAGCGCCGCGTACGCTGCCAAGCAGATGGTGCGCGTCGTGCGGGAATGGTCCAACGAGCGCGTGCAGTGGGGACAGCCCATCGGGAAGCACGAGGCCGTCGCGCAGAAGATCGCGCGCATGGCGGCGAACACGTTTGCCATGGAAGCAGTGGCCGAGCTCGCGAGCAAGATGGCGGACCGCGGCGGCTACGACATCCGCCTCGAGGCGGCTATCGCGAAGATGTGGAACACGGAAGCCGGCTGGCGCATCGTCGACGACACCCTGCAGATCCGCGGCGGCCGCGGCTACGAGACCGCCGACTCGCAGCGCGCGCGCGGCGAGCGCCCGATCCCGATCGAACGCGCGATGCGCGACTTCCGCATCAATCTCATCTTCGAGGGCTCGTCCGAGATCATGCGGCTGTTCATCGCCCGCGAAGCGGTGGACTTCCACTTCCGCACGGCATTCGATCTCGTGAACCCGAAGGCCACGGGCAAACAGCGCATGGCGGCGCTCCGCCGGTCCGCCGGATTTTACCCGGTCTGGTACACGTCGCGCTGGGTGGGCGGCTTCCGATCGTACGGCGACTTCGGGCACCTCGCCGACCACATGCGGTTCATCGAACGCGCCACGCGGAAGTTAGGCCGATCCATTTTCCACGCGATGGTCAAACTCGGCCCCAAGCTCGAGAAGCGGCAAATGGTGTTGTTCCGCGCCGTCGACATCGGCGCCGAGTTGTTCGCCATGTCCGCGTCGTGCGTGCGTGCCGTCAAGGTCGCCCAGGACGGCGATACGAACGCGATCGATCTCGCGGACGTGTTCTGCCGCGAGGCGCATCTTCGCATCGCCGACCACTTCCGCAACCTCTTCGGCCCAACGGACGGCGCGCTGTACCGGTTGTCTCAGCGTGTCCTGCAGGGCGAATTCACGTGGCTCGAGCAGGGCATCGTGGCGATGGAATCCGAGGAAGAGGAAGCCACCTCGGGCGAGCTGATCGGCGCCGCACGGTAACGTTCAGAGGAGCGGGAGTCTGCGCTCGTCGCGAATTTCGGTCACGCGATAGCCGGCCATCTCGATCGCCCGGGTGATTAGTTCATGGGTCGGGGGGCCCACAATCGCCAGTGGGGCCCCCCCCCCCATAACAAACGCGGGCGCCAAAGCCCCCCCCCCCGCCCACCCCCGGGGAACCGCGGGGGGCGCCGGGGGCGGGGGGAGGGGAGAGCAG
>JAICLH010000179.1 GCA_025927495.1 Gemmatimonadaceae bacterium | reverse complement strand
TTCATCTCACTCGACGGCATTCATCCAACGGCGGCGGCGCACGTTTTGCTCGCCAACCTGATGATTCAGGCGATCAACGCACAATACAACACGAGTATTCCCGCGCTGCCGGCGCCGTGACGGACGCGCGCGCCTCTTGTTCGCCCGCGCAGCTTCGGCTAATTTTGGGCCTATTGCGGGAATAGCTCAGTTGGTAGAGCACAACCTTGCCAAGGTTGGGGTCGCGGGTTCGAGTCCCGTTTCCCGCTCTCCACGATCCGATAGACACGATCACAGGGACATGGGGCGGTTGGCCCGTGTCCCTGTGTTGTTCCTAGGGCGATCGTGGCCTGCGCCCGGGTGGCGAAAAGGCAGACGCGAAGGACTTAAAATCCTTTTCCCCTTGCGGGGAGTGCGGGTTCGATTCCCGCCCCGGGCACTTCCGTTAGGCAGCTAGTACGACGAGCGCAGATCGTACGTGCACGTGTCGAAGTTGCGCGAGATGCGAACGACCGAGTGCTTGTAGATCAGTTTGATGTCCTCGGCGCAGCCCTCGCCGATCGTGAATTGCTCGCTCTCGCCCGGCGAGATCATCTCGTCTCCGCCGAGCAGATCGGGACCCCACGTATCGCGATCGACGCCGCTGATGTGCGCCTCGATGATCGTGTGCTCCCCGCTGTTGAAGATCTTGAGCATATGCGACGGCGGCTTCGTGGAAGCAGTTGCCGCAAGCAGAAGAGCGGACAACGACGCCAGCCGACCGATGCGCCCCGCGCGAGTCCAGCCCGGTGATGACTTCATCGGAGCCTCCTGATCCGTACGTGTCGGGATCACTGGTGCCAGGAGCCCAGTGCTCGCACACCGTGACCCATTCGCAACAGCGCTCGAACACGTTGCGCAATCGGCCTCGGGATTCCGTCATCAGGGTGTGCCGCGGACCTTCGTGAAACGCGGCCTCGTCGCGCTCGGGCAGGGATGGACGAACCGCCTTCCGCTAACTGACCAATGGTGGTCTCGCCGCCGCCGCCGACCTCGGTCGCGCGGCTGCGTCACGCACCGGGCTCCGTGCGCACCGCTTGACGCACGCGCCAGGCGAGCGTATCGTCTCCAGGTAGTTGTTCCGGGGAACAATTCCGGGGAGAGACATATGACCGTCGCCAACGATCTCGATCTGTTGCAGGGGACGCTCGACGTGCTCGTCCTGCGCGCGCTCTTGTGGGGACCGAGCCACGGCTACGCCGTCGCGCGCTGGATTCGGGGCGCGTCCGGCGGCGAGCTGAGCGTGGAAGACCGCGCGCTCTATGTCGCCCTCCATCGCCTGGAAGACCGTGGCTGCGTGGCAAGCGAATGGGGGCTGTCCGAGAACAACCGCAAGGCGCGGTACTATCGCCTAACGCCGGCGGGTCGGCGTCTGTTGCGCGAGGAGTCCTCTCGGTGGGCCCGCTACGCGGATGCGGTATCGCGCGTCTTGCGTGCCGGCGCGGCGGCCGGACGGGTGGCGGTATGAGCGAGCCGCGGCGCGTATTCCGCTTGTCCGCACGGAGCAGTGTGGATCGCGACGTGGACGACGAGATTCGCTTTCACCTCGAGTCGCGCATCGCGGAGCTCATCGCGTCGGGCATGGACGCCGAGCGCGCCCGCGGGGTGGCGACGCAGGAATTCGGCGACGCCGATGGGGCACACCGCGAGCTGGCCGCCATCGATCGGCACCGCGCCGCCCGCGCCGCGCGGCGCGACTGGCGACATGGCCTGGCGCAGGATGCGCGCTTCGCGCTGCGCACGCTGCGTCGTTCCCCGGGCTTCACGGCCGCGGTGCTGGTCACGCTCGCTCTTGCGTTAGGCGCGACGGCGGTCATCACCAGCGTGGTGTACGGCGTCGTGCTGCGCGCGCTGCCGTATCCGCACCACGACCGCCTGGCGCTCGTCTGGACCACGGCCGTGCTGGATGGTCAGCCGAACGACCGCCTGCCGTTCTCGGCTGCCAACTTCAACGACCTGCGCGCGGGCGCGAGATCGTTCAGCACTCTGGCTGCCGTCCGATCGTCGGGGTACACGATCACCGGCAACGGCGAGCCGCAGCTCGTGCTCGGCGCCCGCGTGACACCCGGGCTCTTCGAGGCGTTAGGCGTGCGGCCGTACCTCGGGCGCACCTTCACGCCCGACGATGATCACGGGACCTCGGCGCCGGTCGCCGTCGTAGGATACGATCTCTGGCGCAGCCGATTCGGCGGCGACCGCGGCATCGTCGACCGCCCGATCACGCTCGACGGCGTATCGTACACCGTCGTCGGTGTGATGCCGCCCGCCTTCGCCTTTCCGCGCGGAGCAGAATTGCCCGCGGCCTTCGGATTCGCATCGCGCGCCGAGCTGTGGACGCCGGCAGTGTTCACGGCGGCGGAGTTGCAACGCCGCGGCACATTCAATCTCGTGGTCGTCGGCCTGTTGGCCCCCGGCGCGTCGCTCTCGAGTGCGAGCGCCGATGCGGCCGCGATCGTCCGCCGCATCACACGCGCCGCGGGCTTTCCTGGCAGCACATGGGGCGCAACGGCCGTGTCGATGCAGCAGGAGTCGACGCGCGCCGCGCGGCCGGGCCTCCTCATGCTGCTGGGCGCCGTGGTCGTCGTGCTGCTCATTGCCTGCGCCAACGTGTCGAACCTCGTGCTCGCGCGCACGGCGGGCCGCCAACAAGAGCTGGCGGTGCGCGCTGCGTTAGGCGCGTCGCGCGGCCGGTTAGGCATGCAGCTCGTCACCGAGGGCGCGCTGCTCGCCCTGGTGGGCGCGCTGGCGGCGGGCGTCGCCACCGCCCTCGGCCTCCATGCAGTCCTGCGCGCCCTGCCGCGCTCGCTCCCGCGCGCGGCCGACATCACCGTCGAACCGCGCGTGCTCGTCGCGCTCGTGCTGGTGGCGCTGCTCGCGGGAACGGCCTTCGGCGCGCTCGCCGCGGGACAGGTCTCGTCCGCCCATACGGTATTGCGGACCGGGACGCGCGCCGCCACGGGTCGCGGACGCCTGCGCCAGGCCCTCGTCATTGCCGAAGTCGGCCTCTCGCTCGTGCTCCTGATCGTGTCGGCACTCCTCGTCGAGAGCTTCGTGCGTATTCAGAACGTGCGCCCGGGATTCAACCCCGCGGGCGCGATCACGGCAACGGTGATTCTGCCATCAGACCCGCGAGTGGACTTCCGCGCGAATCAGCCGAAATGGGCGGATTTGAGCACCGCATATCTCGACCGACTGAACGACGTCCCCGGCATCGACGCAGCCGGAGAGGTGTCATCGCTGCCGCTCACTGGCGAATGGGAGTCCACCACGTTCTCGATCGTCGGCCGGCCGAATCCGGCGGGCGCCACCCGCCCGAGCGCGCACTACGCGATAGCCTCGCCGAACTACTTCCGTGCAATGGGCGTAGCCGTGCGCGGGCGAGCGTTCACCGACCACGACGACAGAAAATCAGCGCCCGTCGCCATCGTGAGCGAGACCGCCGCGGAGCGTTATTGGCCGGGCGCGGATCCAGTGGGACAGGAGATTCAGGTATTCGACACGGCGGCACTTCGCATCGTCGGCGTGGCCGGCGACGTCAAGCAAGCCTCGCTTACCGATCCGATCGAGCCGATGCTCTACTTGCCGGCCGCGCAGTTCGCGTACGGATCATTCTCGGTGGTGGTGCGAGGGCGCGGAAGCGTGGCAGCGCGGGCCGCCGCGACCCGCCGCGAGCTTCGCGCCGTGGCGCCGAGTGCGCCGCTCACCGACGTGAAGACGCTGCAAGAGGTCTTCGATGCGTCGCTCGCCCAACGCCGGTTCGCGATGCTGCTGGTGAGTGTATTCGCCGCGAGCGCCGCAGCGTTAGCGACCATCGGGTTGTACAGTGTGATGGCATACACTGTGCGCCAGCGCACGCACGAAATTGGAATACGCATGGCGCTCGGCGCGCGTCCGGCCGACGTCCGGCGCATGATGATCGGGCAGGGCGTTGCTTTGGCCCTGGCCGGTATTGGCGTGGGCGCTGTTGCCGCGCTCGCGTTGAGCGGCGTGTTCCGGCATCAGTTGTACGAGGTGAGCGCCGCCGACCCCGTGACGTACGTTGCGCTCGCGATTGTCGTGATCGCGATCGCGGTGGTCGCATCGTGGGCACCGGCGCGCCGCGCGACGCGTGTCGACCCGAGCCGTTCCCTACAAGAAACCTAGCTCGAGCGAGGCCTAACGGTGGCCGGACGCATGCGCGCGCGCGCCGTGCGCCTCGAGCATGTGTGCGAGCGCCTCCGCGTTGCTGATGGTGGCTTCGCGTGTGGAGTAGAGCAGCGTCACTCGGCCGCGTCGTGCGCGCTTGGCGAGCGTATCCAGCACGGCCTGCGATTCCGGGTTGTCGAGCTCCTGCGCGTAGCGCCGCTGAAACTCCTCCCACTTCGCCGGATCGTGTTCGTACCACTTTCGTAGTTCGTTGGATGGCGCGAGCGCCTTGGCCCACTCATCGAGCCGCGCTGCCGTCTTGCTCACGCCACGCGGCCATAACCGATCGATGAGTACTCGATATCCGTCACGCTCACCGACGGGCTCGTATATCCGTTTAGTCACGATCATGGCGACCCTCCGCGAATTCCCTGAAGCCTGTCGTGTTCCGCTCTCGCAATCGCTACCGCCCCGCACTGCTCGGACCGTGTGCACCGCCACCCCGTCGAGTCGAACGAGACGACGTGCGTCCGTTCGCCGTGCGAGTCGTAGCGATCGACGAGATACAACCGCAATATCGTCGTGGCGTCTCCGTTGGACGACCGCGCGTCTGGCGTCCACATGTGCATCAAGCGTGTACACCGCGCGCCGTCGCGCTGCGAAACGCTGTCGGTTTCGCGGGGCGCCGCCGCGGCATCTTCCTGCGAGGACACAGTCGAGCGCCTCGGAGACGCTCCACGCCGTGCCTTACGCGCGACACATTGGGCGTTGACTAACGGCGGCGTCGCAGCGCCGTAGGGCGAGGTAACCATCTCGTGGGAAATCCATGTTGATATTTATCACTAAGTTCCGGGCCAACAATCACTTGGCAATATAGAGATCAAGTGCAACCTCAATGTTGATTACTGGTTAGCTTCGGCATGTGTTCGGGTATTGCAAACATATCGATTTTTGTTACGACTGTCAACGCACCACCGCTTGCGCCCGCTCTGAATCGCTCCGCTGCAGAATGAAATCGGTGACGCGCAGACGATATCGCAGCGTGGACGAGAGCGCCGTAGCATAGCATTGCACGTCGGACTAGTTTGTTGCGCCATGACCGATGTCGTCGCGCTCGCCGCCGAGCTCATGGCCATCGACTCCGCATCGGGCGAGGAGGGACGTGCCGTCGATTTCGTCGCCCGCTGGCTCGTCGCGCGAGGGTGGAACGTGACCGTGCAGGAGGTCACGAAGGGCCGCGGAAACGTCTGGGCGTCGCGCACCGGCGGCGGCGTAACCCTCTCGACCCATCTCGATACTGTCCCCCCATTCATCCGGCCGACCCTCGAGGGCGATCATCTCCAAGGTCGCGGCGCCTGCGACGCGAAGGGCATCGCGGCTGCCATGCTCGTTGCGGCCGATCAGCTCGCGAACGAAAACGAGCAGCGCGTCGACCTCCTGTTTGTGGTGGGCGAGGAGCGCGGATCGGATGGCGCGCGCGCGGCCAATCACCTGCCTGCCACGAGCCGGTTCCTCGTCAACGGCGAACCCACGGAGAGCACGCTCGCGTCAGGCGCTAAGGGATCGCTTCGCGTCTACCTGAGAACGACGGGTATTCCCGCACACTCCGCGTACCCTGAGCTCGGCCGCTCGGCCATCGAGCCCATGCTCGACCTGCTGCCGACGTTGCGCAAGCTCGATCTCCCGCGTGATCCAGTACTGGGCGATACCACCGTGAACATCGGCACGCTTCGCGGCGGCACCGAAGCGAACATCATTCCCGACCGCGCGGACTGCGAGCTCATGTTCCGCCTCGTGGGCGACGTCGAGCCGATCAAGCGCATGGTCGAGCGGTGGTCGGACGGTCGTGCGGAGATCGAATATGGTTCGCACATTCCGGCCATGCGCTTTCACACGATTCCCGGGTTCCGGTCCGCGCCGGTCGCGTTCACCACCGACATTCCGCTGCTGTCGCGGTGGGGCACGCCGCTGCTGTTCGGGCCGGGCTCGATCCACGTGGCACACACGCCGCGCGAGTTCGTCGACGTCCGCGAGCTCCGCGCGGCGGTCGAGGCGTACGTGCGCATCGTGCGCGCGCTTCTCGCGTGACGACGCCCGCGGCGGCGTCCGCGCCCGGGCGGCGCATCCCGGTCGCTGTGTTAGGCGCGACCGGCGCCGTTGGGCAGACGTTCGTGCGGCTGCTCGAGGGTCATCCGTGGTTCGAGCTCGCGGCCGTGGCGGCCTCGGACCGATCCGCGGGCAAGCCGTACGCCGAGGCGGCGCATTGGTTAGGCGGCGAGATGCCGGCGCGCGTCGCCGCGATGCCCGTGGTGCCGTGCGACCCGTCCTGCATCGACGCGCCGCTCGTCTTCTCGGCCCTCGACGCAGCCGCCGCGACGGAGGTCGAGGCCGCGTTCGCGCGCGCCGGACTGTTCGTGCTCAGCAACGCGCGCGCGTACCGTCTCGAAGCGGATGTCCCGCTCCTCATCCCCGAGGTGAATCCCGACCACCTCGCGCTGCTCGACCACCAGCGTGCACGGCGCGGGTGGACGGGCGCCATCATCACGAACTCCAACTGCTCGACGATGGTGGCCGCGCTCGCGCTCGCGCCGCTGCACCAGGCGTTCGGCGTCGCGAAGGTGTTCGTGACCACGTTACAGGCGGTGTCGGGCGCCGGCTATCCGGGCGTGCCGTCGCTCGACATCCTCGGCAATGTGATTCCGTACATCGGCGGCGGCGAAGAAGAGAAGATCGAAACCGAGACCCGGAAGCTGCTCGGCTCGTTAGGCGAGGACGGCGTCGTGCCGGCGGCGATGACCGTGAGCGCGCAGGTCACGCGCGTGCCGGTCGAGCACGGCCATACGGTGTGCCTGGCGGTGGGCCTCACCCGGTCGGCCGACGCCGACGCCGCCGTGGCGGTGTACGAGGGATGGCGTGGCGCCATCGCGTCGCTGCGGCTCCCGTCCGCGCCCGTTCCGCCGATCACCGTGACGCGCGACGTCGACCGGCCGCAGCCGAGACGCGACGCCGACGCCGGCCGCGGCATGCGCATCACCATCGGGCGCGTCCGCCGCGACCCGATCCTCGACCTGCGCCTGGTCGCGTTAGGCCACAACACGATTCGCGGCGCCGCGGGCGCGTCGGTGCTCAACGCCGAGCTCCTCGTCGCGCGCGGACTCCTCGGCGCGTGATCGTCGTCAAGTTCGGTGGCACGTCGGTGGCCGACGCCGCGGCGATCGCCCGCGCCGCGGCCATCACCCGGAGCCGCGCCGCGCGCCACCCGGTCGTCGTCGTCTCGGCGCTGGCGCGCGCCACCAACGAGCTGCTCGCGGCGGCCGAGCAGGCCGCGCAGGGCCAGCTCATCGTCGCACTCCGCGGCATCGAAGGCCTGCGCGATCGCCACCTGTCCGAAGCCCAGGCGCTGTTAGGCGAAGGCGGCGACGCCGACGAGACACGCGGCGAGTTGAGCGCCATGTGCGACGAGCTCGCCAGCCTCTCCGAGGCGCTGTCGGTGTTGGGCCACCTCACGCCCCGCAGCCTCGACGCGATCGCCGCGTACGGCGAGCTGCTCTCGGCGGCGCTCGTCCACGCCGCGTTCCGGCGCTACGATCTCCCCGTCGAGCTCGTCGACGCGCGCGACGTCATGGTTACCGACGAGCTGCACACCCGGGCGGTGCCGGACCTGGACGCCATCACGGACAGCGCGCGCCGCGTCCTCGCGCCCATTCTGGCGCACGGCCGCGTGCCGGTGGTGGGC
>JAICLH010000072.1 GCA_025927495.1 Gemmatimonadaceae bacterium | reverse complement strand
GTTAGGACGCGCCATATCCATCGCATAGCGCCCCGGGACACGGAGGTGCGAGGTGCGAATCGCTCTGCGCGGATCGCTATCGGTAGGCCGTCTGCCGGCACGGCGCGCGATGCGGACCGATCCGCTCACCGCGCTCAGATCGGAATAGCCGGAGGCACGGGCGGCGCCTCGCCGCGGCGAGGCGCCGCCGCTCCGGTAGGCGCGGAATTCCTTTGGTCGCGCGTGTTTCGCATCGGCGAGCGCGCGCTGGACGCCGCTCGCGTCCAGCTCCGCGCCGTACACCGGCGTCCCCGGCTGCTGCCGCCACGAATCGTCCAACCCGCCCGCATCCACGCTGTCGAATCCGATCTCGTCGATCACCTGCATCACGACTCGTTTCGCATGCGCGTCGTCGCCCGCTACCGGCAGCGCCAGCCGCTTCTCGTCACCCTTCGGCCGCGGACGATCCACGATGTTGTGCGCATAGATCGTGTTGAACGCCTTCACCACCGGGCGCCCCAACTGCACAGACACCCAGCGGCTTTCCGTCGTGCCGTCCTCGATCTCGGAGATCTTCCCGTCGCGCTTGGGATAGTAGTTGCCCGTGTCGACCACGACGGTACCCGTGTCGGTCGACGCGAACAAATCCTTCGGCAGTTCGGTTACATCCTTTTCCGGAATCGTGACGATCACCAGGTCCTTGCCGCGCGCGGCGTCCGATGCGCGCACCGGCTTGGCGCCGGTCTTGGACGCGACGTCGCCCAGCGTTTCGGGTCCTCGTGAGTTGGCGATCGATACGTCGTGGCCGGCGGCCGTGAGCCGGCGCGCCAGATTCCCACCAATGTGCCCCGCACCAATGATGCCGATTTTCATAACTGCCTCCTGCAGAAAGTGAACGCGAGCCACGAGCGTCCTTCACGGGACGTGCCAGCCGCCGCGCGCCCCCAAGCCTAACGGACTCCGCCAATGGACGCGATCGCACGGTCGAGCGCCTCGCGCGAGGGCAGCGTGCCCTGGGCCAACCGCGCCGAACCGCCGCCGCGCCCCCCGGCATCGACGAGCGCAGCCTTGATGGCGCGCCCCGCGTCGAACCCCGAGTCGTCGGACGCCGCGACCAAGAGCGCCGCCGGCGACTCCACCGCGCCGACGAACACCGCGCGCGGCAGCGACGCCGTGGCGAGCGCGAGCGGACGGAGCTCGTCGAGCGAACCCGAAGCACGTCGTTCCATCACGCGCCTGATGCCCGAGTCATCCGCTTGCACGCCGTCATATCGCTCGCGCGCGATGCGCGCCGCGAGATCGGTCTCGAGCGCACGCAGACGCGACTCGGCGTCCTTGAGTCGCGTGCTTTGCCGCGCCACCAGATCCGCCACCTCATTCGGCGCCGCCGACAGCGATTGCGCCAGCCGCGCGAGCGCATCGTGATCGGCTCGCGCTCGCCCGACGGAGCGCAAACCGCAGACGAACTCGAGCCGCGCCGATTGCCGGACCTTGTCGATTTTGCCAATGAGAATCGCGCCGATCTCGCCGGTCGCGCGAACGTGCGTCCCGCCGCACGCGCTGCGATCCAGATCCGCAATGCTCACGATCCGAAGCGTACCTTCGCGCGCCGACGCCTTGCGCAACCCCGACGCCTCTGCCGCATCCTCGTAGGACACCGTCACGGGCCGATTCTCGAACACGATCTCATTGGCGCGACGCTCGGCGCGCGCGACTTGGTCGGGTGTTACCGTCGGCACGTCGACATCGAGTGTCGACACATCGACGCCAAAGTGCACACTCACCGTCGCCCAACCGAAGAGATCCTCGAGCACCGCGGACAACACATGCTGACCAGTATGCTGCTGCATGTGATCGAATCGGCGCGGCCAATCGATGCGGCCGGTCAGGGTACTTTCGTTCACGGGCGTGTCGAGCACGTGCGCAATGCGCTCCCCTTCGTCGATCACGTCGCGCACCGAGGCGTCGCCAAGCACGCCGGTGTCGTGCGGCTGGCCGCCAGACGTCGGATAGAATGCCGTGCGTTCGAGATACACACGGCGCCCGTCCTCGGCGCGCTCCACGACGCGCGCGTCGAATTCCGTGAGATACGAATCGGCGTAGTAGAGGCGTGTCGTCATATCCGAACCATGCGCGCGAGGCCTGGCATGCGGTAGAGGCGCCTCACCTTGCTGCGTGCGGCGCGCGCGGTATCTTCTCGCGCGCCGTCCATCCTCTGGAGTCCGGACATGACCGCGGTTCGAGTCAAGCTCTCGACGATGATGTTCCTCGAGTACTTCGTCTGGGGCGCGTGGTTCGTCACCATGGGCACGTACCTGGGGACGTCACTCCAGTTCAACGGCACGCAAGTGGGACTCGCGTACGGCGCGACGGCCATCGCGGCAATGATCTCGCCATTTTTCGTCGGCATGGTGGCCGACCGCTTCTTCGCCACCGAGAAAATCCTCGCGCTGCTGCACATCGTGGGCGGCGTCGTGCTCTGGATTGCGTCGACGATGCACGCATTCGGCGCGTTCTACGCGGTGCTCATCGTGTACGCGTTGTGCTACATGCCCACGCTCGCGCTCACCAACTCGATTTCGTTCGATCACATGACGGACCCGACGCGCGAGTTTCCGCTCGTGCGCGTGTTGGGCACCATTGGCTGGATCGTGGCCGGCCTCATCGTCGGCATCCTCAAGCTCGAGGCGACGGCGGTGCCGCTGCAGTTGGCCGCGGCCGCATCGATCGTGTTGGGCATATTCTCGTTTGCGCTGCCGCACACGCCGCCCCACGCGGCGGGCAAGAAGATCACCGCGCGCGATGTGTTGGGCCTCGACGCGCTGTCGCTCCTCAAGGACAACGCGTTCGCCGTTTTCATTCTCGGCTCGTTTCTGCTCTGCATTCCGCTGCAGTTCTATTACACGTTCACCAACCCGTTCCTGAACGAGATCGGCCTGCAGGACGCAGCGGCCAAGATGACGTTAGGCCAGTTCTTCGAGATCGGCTTCATGCTGCTCTTGCCATGGGCGCTGTCCCGGTTAGGAGTGAAGCGCATACTCCTGTTGGGCATGGCCGCGTGGGCGGTGCGCTACCTGCTGTTCGCGTTCGGGAACGTGACCGTGAACGTGTGGATGCTGTACGCCGGCATCATCCTCCACGGCGTGTGCTACGATTTCTTCTTCGTCACGGGGCAGATCTACGTCGACCAGCGCGCGAGCGTGTCGATCCGTGCGGCCGCACAAGGCTTCCTCGCCTTCATCACGCAGGGCGTCGGCCTGTTCATCGGGTCGCTGTTGTCGGGGCCCGTGGTGGACAGATACCGTCTGCCGGGCGGCACGCACGATTGGCGATCCGTGTGGCTCGTGCCCGCATGCGGCGCGGCGGTGATCTTCGTGCTGTTCGCGCTGCTGTTCCGTCCGCGTGCACAGACGGAAGAGCCGAAACCCGCCGCGGCCATGGCCGCCTAACGCAGCGCATTTCATGGCCACCGATCCGCTTTCGCGCCGCCAATTCCTGGGCGACGTCGCACTCGCCGGCGCGGCGTTCACCATCGTGCCGCGCCACGTACTGGGGCGCGGCTATCGCGCGCCGAGCGACACGCTCAACATCGCCTGCATCGGCGTCGGGGGGAAAGGCGAGAGCGACGTCAAGGGCGTGAGCACCGAGAACATCTACGCGCTCTGCGACGTCGATCTCCACAGCGCGGAGACGTCGTTCAGGCGGTTCCCCAAAGCAAAGCAGTATCGCGACTACCGCGAGATGCTCGACAAGGAAGGCAAGAACATCGACGCGGTCACGGTGACGATCCCCGATCACTCGCACGCCGCCGCTGCAATGCTCGCGATGAAGCACGGCAAGCACGTTTTCTGCCAGAAGCCGCTCGCGCGCACGCTCACCGAAGTCCGAGCGCTGATGGATACCGCCGCGCGCACCAAGGTCGCCACGCAGATGGGCAACCAGGGCCACGCGGGTGCCGGCACGCGGCTCATCCGCGAGTTGGTCGAAGCGGGCGCGATCGGCACCGTGCGGGAAGTGCACTACTGGACGGATCGGCCGATCTGGCCGCAGGGTTTGGAGCGTCCGCTGGAAGCCTACGAAGTGCCGCCGTGGCTCGACTGGAACCTCTGGTTAGGCCCGGCGCCGGCGCGTCCGTACCACCCCGCGTACGCCCCGTTCACCTGGCGCGGATGGTGGGACTTCGGCTGCGGCGCGTTAGGGGACATCGCCGCGCACGCCATGGATGCGGCGTTCTGGACGTTAGGCCTCGGCTTCCCCGTGCACATCGAGGCCGAGACGACGAAGCTCTTCCCGGAAACGGCGCCCAAATTGTCGCGCATCGTGTACGAGTTCGGTGCGCGCGGCGCACGCGGACCCGTGCGCGTCGTGTGGCACGACGGCGGACTGGCCGAGGCGCGACCGGTGGAGCTCGCCCCCGAATTCGACTGGCCGGGCTACGCCGACGTCGGAACCCAGCTGTGGATCGGCAGCGACGGCAAGCTGCTCGCCGATTGTTACGGTGACGCGGTTCGCCTGCTCGACTCCAAGCGACAAGCGGAATTCACAGCCCACCCGCCGCCGCAAAAGTATCCGCGCACGCCCGGCGTCTATCAGGAATGGATTCGCGCGTGCAAGGGTGGTGCGCCGGCCGGATCCAACTTTGCCGGTCACGCCGGACCGCTCACGCAGATGGTCCTGCTCGGCAACCTCGCCATCCGCATGAATCAGCCCCTGGATCTGAATCCCGAGACGGGCGAGGTGACGAACGCGAAGGTCCCCGAGGAATACGTGCGGCCGGAGTACCGACCGGGCTGGAGCCTCGGGTAGGCGGCATCTGAGTTTCTGATCGCAGGCATCTGGGAGAGAGGGAAGTGCGTCAGCGAGCGCTTCCCTCTTCCCGAGTAGCTGCGATCCGAAATTCAGACGCCGTCTACTGGTTCCAATAATCCGCGGGTAAGCGTTCGCGGCCCGCGCGCCGTCCAACGATGTGACACCATTGTCGGTTCCACATCGAGGTGCGCGACATGCTGCCACAGGATCTCCGGTACGCGATCCGTGCGCTCGTTAGGCGCCCGACGTTCGCGGCATTTGCGATCGCCACGCTCGCGGTCGGGATCGGCGCGAGCACGGCGCTCTTTTCCGTCGCCGACGCGGCGCTGCTGCGGCCGCCGCCATTTCCTGCGGCCGATCGGCTCGACGAGCTCTACCTCACGAGCCGGGCCCATGGCCACGGTCTCACGCGCATGCGCTGGTCGTATGCGCGCTACGACATGCTGCGCCGCTTTGCGTCATCGTACAGCGCGATCGCGGCGTACGGCCCATACGAATTCAACCTGTCGGGCACCGATGCGCCGCAGCGCGTCGGCGCCGAAGCCGTCTCGGCGACGTACTTTCGAACGTTAGGCGTCGACGCACATCTCGGCCGTACGTTTGTCCCCGCCGAGGACTCGGCGGGCGGACCGGCCGCGGTCACCGTCATCGGCTTCGACCTCTGGACCAGCCGCTTCGGCGCCGACCGCGCGGTCATCGGCCGTTCGGTGCGACTGAACGGGGTCGACATCACGGTCATCGGCGTCATGCCGCGCGGGTTCCAGGGCCTAACGGGAAGCGCCGAACTCTGGGTTCCATCGGCCATGGTGCCGCGGCTGAGCTATGCCGACTATCACACCACCAACCAGGATTTCATCAGTGTCGTCGGTCGACGCGCGCCCGGCGTTACGCTGGAGCAAGCACGCGCCCAGTTGGCGGTGCTCGGCGTTCGCATCGAGCACGTGTTGCCCAGTGACGCCGATGTTCCCACGGTCTTCAGCGCGACCGCGGTGCCGCTGTCAGAGGCGCGCATCGATCCCGCGTACCGGCGCGCGATTCTCGTGTTGCTCACCGCCGTGCTGCTCCTGCTGTTGCTGACCTGTGCGAACGTGGCCGGGCTCGAGCTGGGGCGCAACATCGGCCGCGCCCGGGAAATCGCGGTGCGCCTCGCCATCGGCGCCGATCAGGCTCGCGTCGTCAAGCTGCTGCTGACGGAAACGTCGGTCGTCGCACTGTTCGGCGGCGCGGCCGGCGCAATCATCGCGACGTGGGCACCGCACCTCATCCAGTTGCCCGGCGCGATCGCGGGCCCCGGCAACCAGTACGGCCAGTTAGGCGAGTTCGCGGCGCCGCGCCTCGGCGCAGCCGTTCTCGGGTTCGCGGTGGTCATGGCGGGCGCGGCTGCCGTGCTGGCGGGCCTGCTCCCGGCGCTCACGGCCTCTCGCACCGATCTCTCCGCGGGCCTCAAGCACGGCGGTGCCCGCGCATGGCCCGGCCGCCGCGGCCGCCGCAATCTCCGCGCGATGCTCGTCATCGGCGAGGTCGCGCTGGCGCTCGTGCTGTCTGCCGGCGCGATGCTCGCCGTGGGCGCCGCCCGCCGCCTCGAGCATGTGCCGTTAGGCATCGAGCCCGCGCACGTCCTCACGTTCCGCATCGCGCCGTCCAACGTGCGGTACCCCACGGCGACGGCGCCCGCGCTGATCGAACACGTGCTGGGCGCCGTCGCCGCGGTACCCGGCGTTGAAGCGGCCACGGTCGACGCGTGCGCGCCACTCGGAACCCGGTGCGCCAACAGCACGCTTTATGTGGTCGGCCGACCCGCGCCCCCGCCCGGCCTCGCACCCCAGGTGCTGCGCCACTACGTCGGTCCTGATCACTTTCGCACCCTCGGCGTGCCGATTGTTCGCGGACGTGCGTTCACCGCCGCCGACCGCGCTGGACGCCCGCGCGTGGCGATCATCAATGAAACGGCGGCGCATCGATTCTGGACCGGGCAGGATCCAATCGGTCAGCATGTGTGGTTCGGCGGAGGCAGCAGCTTCGACCGCCCGGACTCGAGCGCCGAGATCGTCGGCGTGGCAGGGGACGTGCCCTACGGCTCGTCGGCGGGCGCCGCGATGCTGCCGAGTTTCTACACGCCGTACCTGCAGTTCACGTACGCCGAGCGCATGGTGATGGTGCGGACGCGCGGCGATCCGAACGAGCTGGTGCCGGCGCTGCGCGCCGCGGTTGCTTCTGTCGACCAGGGCGTCGCGGTCTTCGACGTTCGCGAGTTGGCGGACCGCCTGGGCGACGCCTGGTCGCGGCCGGCATTCACCGGCCATGTGCTCACGGCATTCGCGGTGCTCGCGGCGGTGCTCGCCGCGGCGGCCATCTACGGCATCGCGATGCAGCGCGTGCGGGAGCGCGAGCGAGAGTTGGGCATCCGAGTTGCGTTAGGCGCGAGCGCGCCGCAGATCCGTTGCCTCGTCATCGGCGAGGGCCTGGGCCTCGTCGGCGTCGGCCTGGCCGCGGGTGCCGGCGCGTCCCTCGTCCTGTTCCGCCTCATGCGGACGGTGCTGGCCGACATGGGGCCGCTCGAACCGGGTGTGCTGGCCGCGCTCGCTGTCGGCGCCGTGAGCGTCTCGCTCGCGGCGACCTGGGGCCCGGCACGGCGCGCGGCCCACACGGATCCAGCCGTTACGATGCGCGCTGATTGAGGCCGGGCACCCAGGGCCGGTCGGCAACGTACTTCCGTAGGTGCTCGGCTCCGCCGGTCGCGTCGGCTAACGCGACATAGCCATCTGGTCGGACCAGGTAGAGCGCGCCCGGCGCGATTCCCGATCGTGCCATCGGCGCTCGCCACGCGAACGCGTGAAGTCCGAGACCGAGCCCCGCGCAGGCCCGCCGCGCCTCGGCACTCGACTCGCCATAGACGTGAACGTGCCACCGAAGTGATCCAAGCGGCGCGAAGTTATCGGTCTCGCGGCCGTCGGATAGAGCGCGCACCCAGGGGAGCCGATCGTCCCCGCGCACGGATCCCGCCCGTCCGACGCTCAGCGGGCTGTCGGGATACCTGATGCCGAGCTGCGAGACGGTGTGAAACAGAAAGCGGCGCGCGCGTCGAAGACGAAAGAGCAGCGATGCGCCTAACGGAAACAACACCGTTGGCGCGAATGCGGCGACGGTCCCGCGCGTTGTCGCGACCGCGAAGGCGCGATCCGTTGTCGCCACGAGCCGGCGTGCTCACGCGATTCGCTCGCGCTCGTACGTATCGAGCAGAGGATCGGTATGTCGATGCCGCCGGCAGCCGTCCGGCGTGCAGGCGCCGTCACGGCCTCCACTCATCCTTCGCAACCTGCGGGACGAATGCGTCGAGTCCGCGTGGCGGAAAATCGACCGTTTTTCCGCGCTCCGCGCTCATGTACGCCGCCATCAGAATACGGACCACATCCAGCCCATCCTCGAACGTGAGCTGCGGTGCCTCCTTGCCGAGGAATGCGCGCACGAAGTGGCGATTTTCCGCTTCGTAACCGTACACGGCGGCTTCTCCTGCCACGACCGGCATGAGCCCCATTTCCGCATTCTGCTTCTCGACGAGGTCCTCGCCGGCGCGTCCCCGCACCTCGCGGCTGAAGAATACGGTCAGTCCGCTGTCCAACGAATTCCACGCCATCGAGTACTCCGGGCCGAGGAGCTCGGCCGAGAGTCGCAGGCCGGCGCCGATGAAGCTCCACGAAGTCGTCGCTTCGCCTAACACGGTGCGCCCCTCCGCGTCCTCGAATTCCAACGTGATGCTGGCGAAATCCTCCGAGGGGTGCTTGGCGTAGTCCACGTCCTTGCCCATCGTCCGCCCCAGCCGTTTGGCATACTCCGGCCGCGACCACTTGAGGCTCGCGATGTGTCCGGTCACCCGCCTAACGGCAAGCGACGACATCGGCTGTCCCGGCTCCGTGAGCAGGTGCCGCACCACCAGCGCCGAGTGGCACATCATGTCATTGAGCACGCCGCCGCCCTGCAGGCGGCCCTGCCAGAACCACGGCGCGTGCGGCCCGCTGTGCTCCTCCGCCGCGCGCGCCAGATACGGCCGGCCCGTTAGGCGTGCGCCGCGCGTCCAGATCAACTCGCGTCCACGCGCCACGGGAGGCGCGAACGCCTGATTCTCGAGATAGCCGGTGGTCAGGCCGACGCGCTCGACCAGCGCGACCACGCGCTTCGCTTCGGCAACGTTCCGAGCGAGCGGTTTCTCGCACGCCAACCCGCGCAGCGTGCCACGGCCTCGCGCCAGGGTGTCCACGATCTCTTCGACGTTCTCGACCCGTGCCTGGTTCGGTCCGCACAGCCAGATCGCGTCGATGTCCGGATCGGCCACCATCTCCGCGATCGACGCGTACGGACGCGCGTCACCGAGGTCGAGGCGTCTCGCCAAGTCGGCTGCCGAGCCGGCGTGCTTGGCCGTCGGGCTGAACACGCCCAACACCTCGGCGTCGCGCACGGCCACGAAGGCCTGCAAATGAAAGCGGGCATTGAACCCGCTTCCGATGAATCCGATGCCCAACCGACCGTTCGCCACGCCTAACCAACGCCCAGTTTGTGCAGGGCCTCGGGCGGGCACCCCGTCCATTGCGGAACGATCGCATTGCCCTGGTACTGCAAGTCAGCCACGCCCATCTTGCTCGAGAAAAATCCGCTCGCGGTGAAGTCGCGGAAGCGATTGAAGAACGCGACGCCCTGGCTGAACTCCGGCTTGGCGCGCTTGGGCCATGCGATGTCGTCGAGCACCGCGTGGCGCTCGTTGGTATTGCAGTGCGCGAACGGTCGCCCGTACCGGTCCGCGCATTCGTGATCCAGCCAGGCGAGACCGCCGCGGATGGGCAGACTGTCCTCGGGATAGAGGACCAGAATCCGGTCCATGAATTCGGGGACGCCAGCATCCGTCGCGCTGCCCGAGCGCTCGTCGCGCGGGATGATGATGTCGACCAGCACGTTCACCGTCTCCCACTCGTGCGGCGTGAACACGGTCGGCTGGTACGTTCCCGCCGCGGCACGCGCCGTGTCGGCGCCGGCTTTGCCCTCCACCGTCGTGGCCGTGCGCTCGGCGCCCTTGCACGCCGTGGCCAGCGTGCCCAACACGATCAACTCCAGCATCGACCGCCGCGAGATGGTGCTTCCGTTAGGCTCGGCCGACTCGGCCGAGCCGGCGCGCGCGCTCTCTTCATCGTGATCCGTCATATCGCACCAGCCTTGCGCTGCTCGATGATGTAGTCGGCCGTCCGCCACGCCAAGGCAAGAATGGTCCACGTAGGGTTCTTGTCGGCTTGCGACACGAACGGGCCGCCGTCGGCCATGAACAGGTTGGGCACGTCGTGGGCCTGACAATGCGCATTGAGGACCGAGTTGCCCGGATCGTGTCCCATGCGCGTTGTGCCCAACTCATGGATGATCTGTCCGCCGTTCGCGATGCCGTAGCCGTGTTCCTTCGCCGGCATCGGCGAGAACACTTCGCCGCCCATCTCGTGCACGATCGCGCGGAACGTCTGCTGCATGTGACGCACTTGGTTGTACTCGTGGTCTGTCCACTTCCAGTGGAAGCGCAGCACGGGAATGCCCCACCGGTCCACGGTCACCGGGTCGAGCTCGCAGTAGCAGTCGGCGTTCGGGATCATCTCGCCTCGCCCCGAGAACCCGACCCGCGCACCGTAGTAGTGGCGGTATTCATCCTTGAGCGATTTCCCGTATCCGCCGGCATTCGGATACTTGTGAATGTCGTCCAAAATCCCGTACGCCGGTGTGTCTAACCCGCCCCACAGCTCGATGTGATAACCGCGCGGGAAATCGAGATTCTTGTTGTCCAGCCACCACGGCATGTAGAGATGGTTTCCGCCGACGCCATCTTCGTTGTGCGGCACGTGGTCGACCATCTTCGGGACGTATCCTTCCACGTCCGTGCCCGTCGTGTCGGTGAGATACCGCCCAACGACGCCGCTCGAATTCGCAAGGCCCTGCGGAAAGCGCGACGACTTGGAGTTGAGCAGGAGCCGCGCGGACTCGCACGCACTCGCGGCGAGTACGACCACACGCGTCTGCACGTGCTCCACGGTCCCCGTTTTCTTGTCGATGTACGACACGCCGGTCGCCATCCCGCGCCCGTCCGTCGTCACCTCGTATGCCATCGCGCTCGTGACGAGCGTCAACTTGCCCGTCTGCTTGGCGGGTGGGATCAGGACCCCGGAGCTCGAGAAGTTCGAGTTGGTCTTGCAGCCGCGGTTGCATTGGCCGCAGTGATGACAGGCCGGCCGCCCATTGAGCGGTTGTGTGAGGATCGACAACCGCGCCGGAATGCACGTGATGCGCAGCTTGTCGGCCGCCTGCTTGATGAGCAGCTCGTAGCACCGCGGCGCGGGCGGCGGCTGGAAAATGCCGTCGGGATGATTGTGCAATCCCTCGGCGCTGCCGAAGAGCCCGATCAACCGGTCGACGCGATCGTAATACGGCTTCACGTCATCGTACGTGATCGGCCAATTGTCGCCTAACCCATCGATGTTTCGCCGGCGAAAATCGTCGGGCCCGAAGCGCAGCGAGATCCGGCCCCAGTGGTTCGTGCGGCCGCCCACCATGCGCGCGCGCCACCAATCGAACTTCGTCCCGGTCGCCGTGGTGTACGGCTCGCCATCGATCTCCCAGCCGCCAATGCAGCCGTCGAATTCACCGAACGGGCGCTCCTTGGATCCGCGCCCGCGCCGCGGCGACTGGTACGGCCACTCCAACATCTTCGAGTCGGTGGCGTTGTCCCACGGGCCGCCGGCCTCGAGCATCACGACATCAGCGCCGGCCTGCGTTAGGACGTAGGCCGACATGCCGCCGCCCGCGCCCGAGCCCACGATGCACACGTCGTATGTCTTGCGCGTCCCTGCAGCTTGCATGGGTCTCCTTGGTCAGTCGATCGGGCGAATCCAAATGTCGCGATACCGCACGCGATTGTTGTGATCCTGCAGCTCGAGCGGCAGGCTGTCGGGCGTGGCGTGATAGGGCGGCCGCTCCTTGTTGGCCGTCGGCCCGCTCAGCGCGACGTTGTCCTGCACCAGCACGCCGTTGTGAAACACGGTTAGGCGGGCCGGCGACGTCACCGCGCCGCTCGCGTCGAACCGCGGGCGATGGAAGATGATGTCGTACGACTGCCACTGCCCCGGCGGGCGGCTCGCATTGACTAACGGTGGAAACTGTCCGTACACGGCCGCCGCCTGTCCATCGGGGTACGTGTCGTTGTGGTACGAGTCGAGGACCTGGACCTCGTACAGCCCCATCAAGAACACGCCGCTGTTCCCGCGCTCCTGGGATGAGCCGTTGGGCGGAGTCGGCGCGGCCCATTCCACGTGCAATTGGCAATCGCCGAACGCGCGTGCGGTCACGATGTTGCCCGTGCCCGGCTCGACCGCGAAGGAGTCGCCGTCGACTGCCCAACGCGCCGGACTCCCATCGTGCTGGCGCCACGCCGACAGCGAACCATGATCGAACAACACGATCGCGTCCGCCGGCGGCGGCACCGGGGCGCGCTCGGGTCCGGGGTCAACGACCGGCGGTCTGGGCCGGTCCATCGAGTGCTGCGGCCAGCGTGTGTCCACCTGGCATCGCGCGCTCGACACGCCGATGGCGGCGAGCGACACCGCGATCGCGACGCATGGAGCGAATCGCATCAGGGATGGGTCGTAAGAGACGCTACGAAACGGTCGAGGCCACCTGTTTATACGGCACCGCCATCGAGGTGACAAGTGCCACATCGCGGACCCGCGACGGTTGGAGATTCGGACGCGTTCGCGTAGAATCTACGTCCGGACATCGCATGCTAATCCCTATTCTTTCGTTCGCGCTGCTCCTACAGGCGTCGAACACCGCTCCCGTCCCCGCCGTTCGACCGGATAGCACCGTCTATGACGGTCGGTCGCGGCAGCTCGACGTCGCGCCGCCGCGCATCGACACCACGATCATCGTGGATGGCGTGCTCGACGAAGCCGTATGGCGGCGCGCCGCGAGACTGACCGGCTTTTCCCAGTACCGACCGGTGGATGGCTCGCCCGCCACCGATTCGACCGATGTGCTGGTCTGGTACTCGAGCGACGCGATCTACTTCGGCATCCGCGCATACGAACCGCATGGCAGCGTCGTTCGCGCAACGCTCGCCGATCGCGACAACATCGACGCGGACGACAACGTCCAGATTCTGCTCGACACGTACTCCGACCATCGCCGCGCGTTCATGTTCGCCGTGAATCCGCTCGGCGTGCAGGAGGACGGCGTGCGCAGCGAAGGGCAGGACGCCGGCGCCGCGGGCGGCGGCTCCGGTCCCAACGCGCGCTTCGATGGCACGATCGACTTGAATCCTGATTTCGTATGGGAATCGCGCGGACACGTGACGTCATGGGGCTACGAGATCGAAGTGCGCATCCCGTTCCGGAGCATCCGCTTTCAGGATCTCGCACGGCAGACGTGGGGCCTGCAGATCGTGCGCGAGGTGCAGCACTCGGGCTACGAGGACACGTGGACGCCCGTCGTGCGCGCCAACGCGAGCTTCCTCATCCAGGCGGGCCGCCTCGTTGGGCTCACGGATCTGCACCGCGGCCTCGTGATGGACGTGATCCCCGAGGCCACTACCAAAGTGGACGGCGACTCGGTAAACGGCGCGTACCGGTACTCCACGACGCCGGCGTTGGGCGGCACGATGTTCTGGGGTCTGACTAACGGACTCGGCTTGAGCGCCACCGCGCATCCCGATTTCTCGCAGGTCGAAGCCGACGTCGCACAGGTCACGCTCAACCAGCGCTTCGCGCTCTTCTACCCTGAAAAGCGTCCGTTCTTTCTCGAGGGCCTCGAGCAATACGACACGCCCAACCGGCTCATCTACACGCGCGACATCGTGCAGCCCAACGGAGGCGCCAAACTCACCGGCAAGATCGGCGACCTCAACGTCGCCTACCTGGGCGCCGTCGACGAGCGCGATTCGGCGACGGGCAGCGACCCGGTGTACAACATCCTGCGCCTGCGCCGCGACCTGGGCGCGAGCTCCAATCTCGGACTCGTGTACACCGACCGGATCGACGGCGGCGACTACAATCGCATGGGCGGCGTCGACGGACGGTTCCTCTGGCACAAGATCTGGTTCTCGCAGTTCCAGGTCGTGGGCTCCACCACGCGCGACAGTCTTGGCGGACGCACCGGCGCGCTGTGGGACATCACGCTCGGCGACCGCACCGGCCGCGCCTACGGAAACCACGTCGAACTGTTGGGCGTGAGCCCGAACTTCGAGGCTGCGAGCGGCTTCGTGAACCGCACGGGGTTCGTGCGCGCCATGATCTTCAACCGCTACACGCTCTACGGCGGCCCGGGTGCGCTGCTCGAGCAGGTCTCGTTCTTTCTCAACGCCCAACCGCTCTGGAACTACGCCGACTTCGGCAAGTTAGGCGGGACCTTCGAGGGCGGGTACTCGACGCAGGCGTCCGCCACGCTCCGCGGCGGCTGGAACATCGGTCTCACCGTCAACGACAACTTCCAACGGTTCGACAGCACGTCGTACCGGGGGTATGGCGTCGTGGCCGGTGCCGACACCAACGCCTTCGTGCTGCCGCACGGGCTCTATTCGTTGTACGGCGAGAACGTGAGCATCACTTCGCCGAACCGAAAGGTCATCGTCACCGTCAGCGCGGGCATCGACGATGCGGTGCTTTTCGCCGAGGCCGGCGAGGGACGCGAGGTCACCGGCAGCCTGGACGTCGCCTGGCGCCCAACGCCGGACCTCCGCCTCGACGCATCGTGGATTTACGATCGCCTCACGCGCGCGCGCGACGGCAGCGAGTTCGCCATCACCAATATTCCGCGCCTGCAAGTCGAGTATCAGCTCACGCGGTCGATCTTCCTGCGCTACATCGGGCAGTACGTGGCCCAGCATCAAGCCGCGCTCGAAGATCCGCGCACCGGCGCCCCCTTGGTCCGGCGCGATTCGCTCGGCGGCGCATACGCTCCGCTCGGGGCGTTCTCGTCCAACCTCTTTCGGAACGACGTGCTCCTGTCCTACAAGCCGATCCCCGGTACCGTCTTCTTCGCCGGCTATGGTACGTCGCTCAGCGAGCCCAACGCGTTCCAGTTCTCGCGCGGAATGTATCGGACGACGGACGGCGTGTTCGTGAAGGTGAGCTACTTGTTCCGCCTCTAGTGAACTGCGTCTGAGTTTCGGATAGCAGTCAAGGGGAATGGGGAAGCGCTCGCTGGCGCTCGCTTGGGGAAGCGCTAACGCTGCGGGAAGCGGCGGCGACGCCGCCTGAGGGGTGGAAGGACAT
>JAICLH010000244.1 GCA_025927495.1 Gemmatimonadaceae bacterium | reverse complement strand
GCTTCGCGCCGTGCACGACGCACGCGCTCACGATGCGCGCCGTGCGCACATCCTGAAACACGCCGAATGCCTCGTGCGGCGGCGCGCAGTCCAGCGCCAGGGCTAACGTGAGCGTGTCGCGGATCGGAATCGCGACGAGCCAGCGAGCGAGCGCGTCATCGGGAGGCAGGTATGGTGCGAGCAGTGCATGCGCCGCGCGCGGATCGGTCGCGATCACGGCCGCGTTGCCATCCCATGTGGTTCCTGACGCATCGCGAACCGACACGCGAGTCGCGCGTCCAGCGGCGTCACGCTCGACATCCAGTCCGACCACGCGCGTGTCGCGTACGACCTCGACGTCGCCGAGTGCGCTGCCCAACGCGGCTGACCAGCCGTTGACCGGCGCGAGCGTGTCGCCTTCGCTACCGTATCGCCCGAGCGTCAGAAAGAACGCGAGCGATACCTCGGACGCCGCGAGATTATAGAACCCGTTGCACGGCGGTTCGGTGAGCGTGTCGGCGGCCGCTGGTCCAATGCGACGTTCGACAAATTCGCGCGCGCTCTCCCTGTCCAACGATGCCGGAATCCGCGTGCCCGACGCGTCGAGCGCGTCATGAAAGCGCGCGAGCAACGGCAGCAGGTGTGTCGCCAAGCGCACCTTGTCGAGCGCGCTCAGTCCGCTGAACGAGAGGAGACTGCGGAGCGATCCGAACCGCAGCGGCAGACGCTCGTCGCCGCGGACAACGATGTCGTGTGCCGCGCCGCGTTCGAGTTGCGCGCCAAGCAAGCGAACGGTGCGCGCGAATCCGCCGGTGATGAGCTGTGCGCCCGTGTCGATCGGCACATCGTCCAACACATCGCTGCGTGCGCGGCCGCCGAGCGTTGGTCGCGCTTCGATGAGCGTGACGTGCACGCCGCGCGCGCGAAGCGACACCGCTGCGGCGACACCCGCGAATCCGCCGCCGATGACGACGACGCGCACGTTCGTCATCGTGTGTGGCCATCCATTCGTGACGCGCGAATCGTGCGACGAAATGCAATTACACTATTGCGTGTGTTTTTCATCGTTCCTATATTCGCGCAAGGGCCGCGGGCCGCACGCAGTAATCTCTTGTCGAGGTTCGTGAGTGGCGCCAATAATACTTCGATTTCGCAGTCACACATCACAGCAGCCGGTCGCCAAACTCTCCGTGAGCGGCGCACCGACGCGGTCCCCGTCTCACTCAACGCTTCGTTCCCGCCTCATCGTCAGTTCTCGCCGCGCCGGCCTTCGTCGGCGCGGCGTTCTTGCATTTCGTACGTCCGCGTTAGCGTCAACTCGCGGGTTGCATGCGTCGTGCGCGCGGTCGTGTATCGGTAACATCGCAGGCATGACGGTCGTCGATGGACAACCTGCGCTCCTAACGCGACGTCGCACGATGCGCCAGATGCACGCAGCATCAGGATCGATGCACCTTCTCGGTTCGTGCTGACGCGTCGTGCGATGTCGAATTCATCGACCTCGTCATCGAGGTCGTTCAGGCGTGCGGCAAGTGCTCATGGTGCTTGCCCACATCGCCGCCGATCCACCGGGGGATCGGTCGGCACCAAGACTCCTTGAGTGGAGATGAACCCATGGCAACGCGGAAAAAAGGCGCCAGAAAGAAGTCCGCTCGCAAGGGCGGTCGGAAAAAGACCGCTCGGAAGGCCGCGAAGAAGCGGAAGTAGCCAGTTAGTCGTAGAAAGTTGAGAACAACAAAAGAGGCCGGCGTGAACCGCCGGCCTTCTTTTTCGTAGCACCTTTGCTTCGTCGATTGATCGAGCGAGCCCGAGTCCTCAGGCCGCGCGCGGTGCCTTGCCCACCGTGTCGCGCTCCGGCGCTGGTCCCCACATGTACGCCCAGAATGCAGGTGTCGGCTCGTCTCGCTTTCCGTTCGAGATCACGATGCCTACCGGCTCGACACTCATCTTATCGTCGTTGTGCCCGTCACTCTTTACAGCCATCGCTCACCCCTCGTTGATTGACCCCGCTGCACGCGCGGAGTGACGGGCCGCAAAGCAGCGTACGTGCCACGTCCGCCACGTACCACCAAGGCCTTGCCCGACAGGCACTTGCACAAAAAAAGGACTCCCATTTCGGGAGCCCATCGACGCGGATTGACACGCCTCGCGATCGTGCTTTGTGTCGAAACGCTACGCGACTTCTTTTCGCGCGAGAAAGGTTTCGCCGCTCAAGCCCGTACCTAACCCGCTGTGCTCCACCGTGATGTGCCAGCCGCGATAGCTATCGCGCAACTCATCTAATGGTAGGGCCTCACCTCCAACGGATCCTTCGACAACGTGAACGCCGCCGGCCGTGGTCGCTTGCTGTAGCAGCTCGATCGCGCGCGCCCGTTCGACCGTCGACAGCCCGCTCAACGCCGCGGCCGCAACGACCACCGCGTTGAGCGGACGGTCTGGCGACCAATTGGCCAGGTCTTCACCCACACAGCGAACTCGGCTCGTGAGACCCACTTCGGCCGCCGCGTTCAACACGCGCTCGAGCACATCTTCGGTAGTGTCGACGGCCGTCACGGCACATCCATTCGCGGCCAAGTAAATGGCTGGTCCCTCGGCGCTCACTCCCGCCACCAGCACGTGGCCTTCGCACACCGAGAGTGCCGCGCGCGCCAATGCCGAATCGGCGCGGAATCCCCACCGTTCGGGGCGACTGAATTCTTTGAGTGCCTTGAGCCGACGCTTGCGCCAGGTAGCGAACGACGGCAGGCGCAACCGGCCCTGGATGATGCGATCCACTTCAGCGCAGAGAAGGATTTCGGTGAGCGCCAACTGCGGTTGCGACTGCAAGACGGCCACCGCATCGTCGCCGATCTTGAGGATCGCGCTCCGAGGAATGGATTCCTTGTAGTTCTCGATCTCCCGCTCGACGAACAGCTCGTACTCGTATCTGAGAGAGCGTGGTCGTTGGCTCATTTTGGCGCAGTCGCGGGAGACGGATGGAAGGGTGTACCTAAAGTAGAACTTTGTCCGTAACGCGCAAGTCCCTATGCGGGCTCAATGTGGACGGTGACGCTTGATGCACCAAGTTCAGTGTGCAGTCTTGCCTCCACTGCGTCGGACACACGATGAGCGGCATCGACGGACATGTTTCGGGCGACGCCGATGGTCACTTCGACCAGAAGCACACCCGATGCCATTGCGCGCGACCGCACGGCGCGAACATCCATCACGCCCGGCACCGCACTCAGCAGTTGCCGGATCTCGCGCGCTTCGATGGCTCGCTCATCGACCAGTACGGGTACGCTCCGCCTTGCGATCTCGAAGCCGTTTCGAGCGATGACCAGAGCGACCGCGATGGCGAGGAAGGGGTCGACGATTCCCCACCCGTGGCGGGTGACCACGAGCGAGGCCAGCGCGGCACACGTGACGTAGACGTCGCTGCGCGTGTGCGCGGCGTCTGCCAACAGAAACGCGCTCTGGAGACGTTCGCCGCGGCGTCGCTCGTACCACACGACGAGCACGTTCACCACCATCGTGCTCGCGACGAGCGCGAGCTGCGGAATGCTCGCGGCGTTAGGAATCTCGCCGCTCACGGCATCGTGCACGCCCTGGCGCAGCAGCTCGAAGCAGGTGATCGACAAGAATCCGACGATGGCCAGTGCGCCTAACGTCTCGAATTTCTGGTGGCCGTACGGATGCTCCTCATCCGGTGCGCGCGATGCGACGCCCACCAGCACGATGCCGAGCAAATTGTTGAAGACATCGAGTCCCGATTCGAGCGCGGCGCCCAACACCGACAGCGCGCGCGTGTGCACACCCACCGCGATCTTGATCGCGACGACGAGCACGTTGAGCACGAGGATGATGAGCAGCGTGTTGCGGACCGCGGGAGCGTGCGCCGAGCGAGGTGCGGGACCGGGTGGGGGCGACGTGGCGTGCGCGGGGCTGGACACGAAACAAGGATATGACGTGCCGGGAATCGGAGCCAGGTGGTACGCGATAGATTCCGGTGTCATCACCGTTCGCGGGGCGAGGTCGAGATGCCGGAGCTGCCTGAAGTCGAGCACGCCGCGCGCGTCCTGCGCGCCGCGATCGCCGGTCATCGCATCGTGCGGGTGCGCGTGTTGCACCCGGCCTTGCGCCGCGCGCTGCCGCCATCGGCGCAGCGACGCCTCACCGGGCGCGTCGTGCAGGATGTCGTGCGGCGCGGCAAGCACCAGGTGCTCCACCTCGACAACGGCACTGCGTTAGTCGCGCACTTCCGCATGACGGGCGATTGGGCCGTCGGCCGGGTGGACGAGGCGCGCGAGCGCTACGCGCGCGCCGAGCTCGAGGTGGATGACGGCACGCGGGTGACGCTCGCCGATCCACGTGCGTTAGCGACGCTCACGCTGGCGGCCGATCCGGCGGACGTGTTGCCCGTGCTCGGCCCCGAGCCCGACGATGCATCGCTCACGCCCGCGTCGCTCGCCGCATCGCTCGCGCGACGGCGCGGCGCGATCAAACCGGCGCTGCTCGACCAACGCGTGATCGCCGGCGTCGGCAACATCTACGCCGCCGAAGCGCTCTGGCGCGCGCGCATCGACCCGCGCACGCCCGCTCGCTCGTTAGGCGCGGCGCGCCTCAAACGTCTCATCGCCGCGATCCGCGCGGTGCTGCGCCGCGCGCCCGCCGGCCGGTACCAGGCCGATGTCGCCGTCTCCCGCTGGAACGTCTACGACCGCGAAGGCCTGACCTGCCACAGGTGTGGGGGAACGGTGAAGCGCATCGTGCAGGCGGGGCGCTCCACGTACTACTGTCCAAAGTGCCAGACGTAGAGGGAATAGGGAAGCGCTAGCGCTTGGGGAATCGCTGCGCTTGGGGAAGCGGCGGCTACGCCGCCTTGGGGCAGGAACAACATCGATCATCT
>JAICLH010000223.1 GCA_025927495.1 Gemmatimonadaceae bacterium | reverse complement strand
CTGTGTAGGCATAGCGACCGGCTCCGTCGTGTTGTGGCTCTGGCCAATCCGGCCCGTCCGGATGGCTAACCCACGTTACCACGACCGCGAGCCGGTCGCTTCATTATGACTCTTCCCAAGTTGTCCGCACGCCTTGCGGCCTGCCGGTATACCAATACTGTATACCAGTCCGACTGGAACCCTCCCTCTGCCGGAGATCCCTCCCAATGGCCGTCAACCGCGGAGACCCCGCGCGCGTCCGTTGTCTCGCGCTACTCGTAGTCGCCTGCCTAACCACCGCTCTACCGGCCCGCGCCCAACGCGAAACGCTGCCCGAGCGCGTGCCGTCGTCGGCCGCCGACTCCGCCCGAACCCCTCACCCGTCGCTCGACGATACCGTCGCACTCGGCGCCTTTCTCGATGGCGCGTTTCAGCAATTCATCGATGAGCTCCACGTCCCGGGCGCCGTCGTCGCCGTCGTCAAGAACGGACGCGTGCTGTACGCGCACGGCTACGGCTACGCCGACGTGCAGAAGCGCACGCCGGTCGATCCGGCAACGAGCCTCTTCCGCATTGGTTCCACGTCCAAGCTGTTCACCTGGACCGCCGTCATGCAGCTCGTGCAACAAGGGAAGCTCGATCTCGATGCCGACGTCAACACCTATCTCAAGGACTTCAAGATTCCCGCGACGTACAAGAAACCCGTCACGCTGCGGAGTCTCATGACACACTCGCCGGGCTTCGAGGACGGCGCGCTCGGCTATCTCATCGCCAACGACTCGACCAAGGTCAAATCGATCGATGAGACGCTCAAGGAGCACATGCCGGCGCGCGTGCGACCGCCACTCGTGCTCTCCTCGTACTCCAACTACGGAGCGGCGCTCGCCGGACTCATCGTGCAGAACGTGAGCGGCGTGCCATTCAACGACTACATCCAACGCAACATCCTCGAGCCGCTCGACATGCACCACGCGACGTTCCAGGAGCCGCTGCCGGCGAACCTCAAGCCTGACGGCGTGACCGCATACGTCTATGAAAACGGTGTCTACGAGCCAAAACCCTTCGAGTACGTCGGCGGATTCAGGCCGGCGGGTTCCGTGTCCGCGTCGGCGCTGGACATGACCCACTTCATGATCGCGCACCTGCAGGATGGCCGCTACGGCGACAAGCGAATTCTCGACTCCGCGACTGCGGAGCAGATGCACACGCGCACCTTCGCGAACGATCCACGTCTGCCGGCGATGGCGCTCGGTTTTTACGAGCAGCGGATGGGCGGCGTGCGCGTGATCGGCCACGAGGGTGACACGCAGTATTTTCACACGGCGATGTTCATCGTTCCGACCGCGCAGGTCGGCATCTTCATGTCGTACGTCGGAACCGGCGCCGAACCGGTGCGTGAAGGCGTGCTCCACTCGTTCTTCAACCGGTACTTCCCTGCTCCGGAGGTCGCGACCTTCACGCCGCCGGATTCGTTCGCGACGATGGCGGCGAAGTACACTGGTTCCTACCGCTTCGCCCGACACAGCTCGACCAAGATCGACAAGGCACTCCTGGCCGCCGGCCCGTCCATCGAGGTCGGCGTGCTTCCGAAGGAAAAGCGACTGATCGTCACCGGGTTAGGCGAACACCCGGCGCAATTCGCGCCGATCGGCGACGGGCTGTTCGGGCAGGTCGGCGGCGGCTCCACGATCGGATTCACGCAGGATTCGTCGGGCGCCGTGACGCGCATGTCCGTGGACGGCCTTCCCTTCATGGGCACGGAGCGCGTGCCGCTTCACGACTCGCCATCGCTCTGGCACTTCCTGTTAGGCATCTCCACGCTGATTTTCGTGGCCGCGCTCCTGACGCTGTTCTATCGGCGCAAGCAGATCAAGCCGATGACGCCCGAGCAGAAGCGCATTGTCCGTCTCTCGCTCGCCACGGCGATCTGGTACTTCTTGACGCTCATCGTCATCGGCATCGTCGTCGCGACCAACATGTCGGAGCTGGGCGCATCGATTCCGACGTCGCTCAAGATCGCGCTCGCGATGCCGGTCGTGTTCGTTTTGTTGACGATCGCGCTCGTCGCCGGCGCCGTGCTCGCGTGGTCGCGCTCTTACTGGCGGTTCTGGCAGCGCATTCGCTTCACGACCTTCGTGCTGGCCGCGGTGGCGATATCGCTCTTCTTCGCGAACTGGAACCTGCTCGGCTGGAGGTTCGGATGAGGCGATTCGCGCGCTCTCGAAGAAGGTCCGGCCGTGTCCGGCTGTGTCCGGCCTTGTCCGCCTTCCACCGCTCCGGCCGTGTCCTGCTGTGTCTTTCCTTGTCCGTCTTTCTGCTGCCGCAGGTATCCTCGGCGCACGCCCAGGGCTTCACCATCGAGCAGGCACTCGGCTATCCCTACCCCTACGGCCTAACGGCCGCGACGCATGCCGCGCGCATCGCCTGGGTGTTCGATTCGCGCGGGTCGCGGAACGTGTGGGTGGCCGACGGGCCGGGCTTCACCGGCCGTCAGCTGACGCACTACACCGGCGACGACGGCATGCCGATCGCGAGCCTCAAGCTCACGCCTAACGGCAGCACCGTCGTCTACGCGCGGGGAAGCGAAACGAACGCCCAGGGTGAAGTGGCCGACCCGACCAGCGACGTGCACCAGCCGGAGCAGCAGGTCTGGGCGGCCGACGTATCGAACGGCGAGCCGCGGCTCCTGGGCACGATGAATTGTGGATTCGAGGGCTGCGAGGACATCCAGATTTCCCCCGACGGCCAGAACGCGGTCTGGAGCGCCCGGCACGCGCTGTGGCTGGCACCGATCTCGGGCGCCAAGCCGGCGCGACAGCTCGCCTACATCCGCGGCGACAACGCCCAGCCACAGTGGTCGCCCGACGGCACGTCCATCGCGTTCACCAGCGACCGTGGCGCCTATTCGCTGATCGGTATCTACCGCTTCGACAGCCAGCGGCTGGAGTACGTCGATCCCAGCGTTTTTCGCGACATGCTGCCCCGCTGGTCGCCCGATGGCTCGAAGCTCGCGTTCGTCCGCCTAACGGGCGGCTCGGGCGGATTCTTTTCCGGACGACTCCAGCCGTGGACGATCTGGGTGTGGGATGTGGCCAGCGGAAAGCCGAGCCAGATCTGGGCGAGCACGCCCGACGCGAACGGATCGTACCCCGGCGAATGGGAAAGCGACGCGTTCCAGTTCGCCGCCGGCAATCGCATCGTATTCGCGTCGCAGGCCGATGGGTGGGTGCATCTGTATTCGATCGCCGCCGCCGGAGGCGCGCCGACGCTGCTGACGCCGGGAACGTTTTCCTTCCAGGGCGGCGTGACGCTCACGCCCGATGGGAAAGCGCTGCTCTATGCGTCGAACCAGAATGACACCGACCGCCGCCACATCTGGCGCGTCGATGTCGACCACCCCGGCCCGGTGGCGCTCACGCATGGCGAGTCCATCGAATGGACACCGGTGACCGCCGGCGGCGCCATCGTGTGCCTCGGATCATCCGCGACGACGCCCGCGCTGCCGTACCGCGTGACGCCACAGGGGCGCAAGCCCATCGCGGCGAGCGCGATGCCTAACGACTATCCCTCGGCCCAATTGGTGACGCCGCAACAGGTGGTGTTCAAGAGTCTCGACGGACTCGAGATTCACGGGCAGCTGTTCGTCCCGCGCGCGCGCGCCCACCGCAGCCCGGCGTTGGTCTTCATGCACGGTGGACCGCCGCGGCAGATGATGCTCGGGTTTCATCCCATGGATGCGTACAATTTCATGTACGCCGCCAACGAATATCTCGCGAGCCGCGGGTTCGTCGTGCTGTCGGTGAACTATCGGCTCAGCATCATGTATGGACGTGAGTTTCGCGAGCCCGCGCAGGGCGGCCCGCGCGGCGCGTCCGAGTATCAGGACATCGTGGCGGCCGCGAAATATCTGCAGGCGCTGCCGTACGTCGACCCGCAAAAGATCGGATTGTGGGGCGGCTCATACGGCGGCTATCTGACAGCCCTCGGCCTGGCGCGCAATTCGGACATCTTCAAGGCGGGCGTCGACTACGCCGGCGTGCACGACTGGTCGGCGTTTTTTGGCGGAGGCGCGGCAGCCGCAGCGTCTGAGCAGGCAAAGATCGCGTACCAGTCCTCGCCGGTCGCGTCGATCGACAAATGGACATCGCCCGTGCTGCTGCTCCAAGCCGATGACGACCGCAACGTCGCCTTTTCGCAGACCGTCAACCTGGTCCCACTGCTGCGTGCGCATCACGTGCCGTACGAGCTAACGGTGTTCCCCGATGAGGTGCACGACTCGCTGCTCTGGCGAACGTGGGTTCGCGTGTTCGCCGCCACAGCCGACTTCTTCGAGCGCACGCTGATCAAGGGCGAATCGATTCACACTGTTCCACCCGAGAACTGATACGACAACTGCATGAAAGGATAACAAAAGGGAAACAAGGGATAACGAAAGTGATCGTTCTGCGCGAAGGAAGGTGCGGTAGCGCAATGGGAAGAACGTTGTTTGTTTGTTGACAACAAAGACCATCTTCTATCCGTTAGGCAACGCACTTCCCCTCGCGCAGAACGATCACTTTCGTTATCCCTTGTTTCCCTGTTGTTATCCTTTCATGCAGTTGTCGAAAGACCCACCACTGGCACGATATACCCATCTTTTCCAGAGGACCCTGAATGGAGCTCAAGCGGACCCTCGGACTCAGGGACCTCGTCCTCATCGTCATCGGGACCGTCATCGGCTCCGGCATCTTCATCGTGCCGGCGACGACACTGCAACAGGCCGGCGGCCGCGTGGGTGTCGCGCTCCTCGTCTGGCTCGTGGCCGGCGTGCTGTCGCTGCTCGGCGCGCTCACGTACGGCGAGATGGGCGCGATGAATCCCGACGCCGGCGGACTGTACGTCTACATCCGCGACGCGTTCGGCGAGTTGCCGGCATTCCTGTACGGTTGGACCGCATTGCTCGTGATCGCGAGCGGATCGTGCGCGACGCTGGCCGTCGCGTTCAGCGCGTATCTGGGACAGATCGTGCCGCTTTCCGGTTTGGCGGCGAAGGCGATCTCCGTGCTCATGATCGCGACGACGATGGTGCTCAACGTGCGCGGCACACGGCAGAGCGCGGACGTGCAGAACTGGACCACCGGCCTCAAGGCGACTGCGTTAGTCGTGATGAGCGTCGTCCTGCTGCTGAGTGGGCATCACGGAGGCGCCACGGCGCCGACGACTGTGCCGCAGCCCGCCCACGTGTCGTTCTCGATGTTCGCGACAGCGATGATCGGCGTGTTGTGGGCGTACGAGGGATGGCAATACGCGACGTTCGCGGCGGGTGAAACGCGGGAGCCGCGGCGCACCTTTCCTCGCGGGATCATCGTCGGCACGGCCTGTATCATCGGCATCTACATCCTCGCCAACCTCGGCTACATCGCGGCACTCGGTCCTGTGCGCGCGTCCCAGAGCCAGCGCATCGCCGCGGAAGCCGTGGGCGCGTTGCTCGGTCCGATCGCCGGCAAGGTCATCGCTGCGATCATACTCGTGTCGATGTTCAGCGCGGCCAACGGCATCGCGCTCACGGCGCCGCGGCTCTACTACTCCATGGCTCGTGACGATGTGTTCTTCCGGAAGCTGGCCGAGGTCCATCCGCGGTTCGGCACGCCGGCGGTCGCCGTCGTGTCGTGCTCGGTGTGGGCGATGTTTCTCGCCGCCACCGGTTCGTTCGAACAGCTCTTCACCTACGTGGTGTTCGTCGGCTGGATCTTCTATGCGTTAGGCGGTGCCGCGATCTTCGTGTATCGAAAGCGGCAGCCCAACGCACTGCGACCGTTCCGCGTGCCGGGATATCCGATCACGCCGCTGCTGTTCGTCGCGGCCGCGGCTGCCGTGGTCGTGAATACCGTCGTCACCCAGCCCGGCCGGGCGGCGTTGGGCTTGATCGTCACGGCGGTCGGCGTGCCGGTGTTCTTCATGTGGCGGCAGCGACTGACGATCTACACATGGGGAAGCGCGCGCTGGCGCGCGCTGAGGGAAGCGCTGCGCTGAGGGAAGGGGGAAGCGGCGGGCTACGCCGCCTGAGGGTGAGGAAGGACATCAGTAGACTGTGGGTGGAGAGCATTGAGTAACGCGCACGCGTCGCGGCTCT
>JAICLH010000092.1 GCA_025927495.1 Gemmatimonadaceae bacterium | reverse complement strand
GGTGGAGTTTCTGGGGTGGTTCTTGGCTGGCTCCTACGTCGCGCCCCCGCGCCCCCGGCGCGCCCCCGCGCGCCGCCGCGAAATTGCGCTTCGCCTTGCGTTGGGCGTGGGCCGCTCGCGGCTCGTGCGGCAGCTGCTCACCGAGAGCCTGCTCCTGGCCGCGTTAGGCGGCGTCGCCGGGCTCGCGGTGGCGCAGTGGGGAGGCGCCGCCATCCGCGCGCTCTTCGTGCGCGATGCCGCCGCGACGACGCTGTTCGCGGATCCGCGCACGGTCGCCATCACGCTGGTCATTACGCTGGTGGCCGCGGTCGCCACCGGGCTCGCCCCCGCGGCGTATGCGCTGCGAGGCGATATCGCCCATGCGCTGGGCGCCGGCGGGCGCGAAGCAGGCGCTCGCCGATCGCGGCTGCGCCAGTCGCTGCTGCTCGTGCAAGCCATGCTCTCGGTGGTGCTGCTGATCGGCGCGGGACTGTTCGTGCGGAGTCTCGTCAACGTGCGCCATCTGCACATGGGCTACGATGTCAGCCCGGTGCTCGTCGTCGCGGAGAACATGCGCGGCGTGACGATGCCGGTGCCCGCGCGAAAGGCGCTCGAGGAACGCCTCGCAACCGCCGCGGCATCGATGCCGGGCGTGGTGGCGGCAACGCCGGCAGCCTCGATTCCGTTCTGGGCCTTCGAGGGCCGCGACCTGTACGTGGCGGGCATCGACAGCGTCTCGCTGCTCGGCAATTTCACCATGCAGGCCGGCGACACGGCGTACTTTCGTACGTTAGGCACGCGACTGCTAAGTGGCCGCGGCTTCACCGCGGGCGATCGCGCCGGCTCGCCGCCGGTCACGGTGGTCAGCGCGGGCATGGCCCGTGTGCTCTGGCCCGGTCAGAACCCGCTTGGCAAGTGCGTTCGCATCGATGCGGATACGCTCCCGTGCACGACCGTCGTCGGCGTCGCGGAGGACCTGCACCTGCGATCGCTCCGCTCGACGCGCGAATTCACGTACTATGTGCCCATCACGCAGTTTCCCGACGCGACGGGGATGCTGCTGGTGCGTGTCTCGGGCGACGCCGCGGCGTGGACCGACCGGGTGCGCCGCGATCTCCAGCCGCTCATGCCGGGCTCGGCGTACCTCACGGCGATTCCGTTAGGCACGATCATCGACCCGGCGATGGACAGCTGGCGCCTGGGCGCCACGATGTTCGTCGCGTTCGGCGCGCTCGCACTCGCGCTCGCCGCCGTCGGGCTCTACAGCGTGATCGCGCACGGCGTGGCTCAACGCCGTCAGGAGCTGGGCATTCGCCTGGCGCTCGGCGCGTCGCGGCCGAAGGTCGTCGCGATGGTGGTCGGAGACGGCGTGCGCGTCGTGCTGGCCGGCGTCGTGGCGGGCAGCGCGGTCGCCGCGGCGGCGGGGCGATGGGGCCGCGAGGTCCTGTTTCACGAATCGCCCACGGATCCGATTGTATACGTGGTGGTGACGGCCGTGGTCGTGATGGTCGCGCTCCTCGCAACCGCGGCGCCAGCGCTGGCGGCCGGCCGCGTGGACCCGACGGTGACGCTCCGCGGCGACTGAGCAACCCGTCGGCGGTTCACGGTGTCTCATGTGGAGGCCGCCTTCCCGCTTGCCTAACGCCGCCGACTCCTGCCTGGACCGTCCGTGCTCACACCGTGGACCCAAGCCGTGCGCAGCCTTGCCCGCCGCCCGGGATTCGCCGTGGCCGCGATTCTCATCCTCGGGGCCGGCATCGCGGCGACCACCAGCGTCTTCTCGATCGTCGACGAAACCGTTCTCGAGCCGCTGCCGTATCCCCAGCCCGACCGGCTGACTTCCGTCCTCGAGGCAAACTCGGCCAAGACTGAAGCAGCCGGTCTCATCGCGCCGGGTCGACTCGAGGACTGGAATCGGCTCAATCATACCTTCACGGCCCTCTCGGGCGAGTACTGGGAGAACGTCACCGAAACGAGCGGGGACACGCCCGAGCGATTGGCCGGCGTCCGCGTTACACCGCGATTTTTCAGCGTATTCGGCGTGAACGCGGCCGTCGGCCGGACGTTCTCGCCTGACGAGGAGGCGAGCGGCGGACCGGCTGCCGTGGTCATCAGCGATCGCCTGTGGGCGCGACGATTCCACCGGCGCGCCGAGATCACGAGCCAGCATCTCGAGCTCAAGAACCAGAGCGTCGCGATCGTCGGCGTGATGCCGCCGAGCTTCGGGGAGAAGAACGTCGATGTGTGGCTGCCCGCGCAACTCGCGCCGCAGCTCCTTCAGCAGCGGGACGCACGCTTCCTGAGCGGCGTCGGGCGACTGCGGCCCGGTGTCACGGTCGCACAAGCCCAGCGCGATCTCGCGCGCGTGCAAGCTGCGTTAGGCACGCAGTTCCCCGTCACCGACGCGGGGTGGTCGGCGCAGGTGATGGACCTCAAGACCGCCCGGTTGGGCGACGCGCGGGGGCCGCTCGTGTTCATCCTGGCGTCGGTGGGGCTGTTACTGCTGCTCGCGCTCGCCAACACCGCCGGGCTCATGCTCACGCAGCTCGAGCGGCGCGAGGGCGAGCTGGCCATCCGCGGCTTCCTCGGCGCGTCGCGCGGGCAGGTGGTGTCGGGCGTGGTGCGCGAGGTGCTCGTGCTGGCGGGCGTCGCGATCGCGCTCGCGGTCGTGGCGGACGTCGCCCTGCTCCACCTCTCGTCGACTGCGTTAGGCACTCTGCCCAGGGTGCCGTCGTTGTCGATCGACTGGCGCGCGTTGGCGGTCGCGTCGCTGTGCGGCGCCGCCGCGGCGCTCGCGTGCGGCGCGTGGCCCGCCTGGCGCGCCACGCGGCTCGGCGCGGCGGCCGGATTCGCGCGCCTGGGCCGCGGACAATCGTCGGACAGCCGGTCGCAGCGTGCGTTGGTGGCGGCGCAGGTCGCGATCGCGACCGTGCTCCTCTGCAGCACGTCCCTGCTCCTCCGCAGTTATTACAACCTGGTTCACCTGGATCCCGGGTTCGAGCCATCCCACGCGGTGACCTTCCACGTCGGCGCCGAATGGGACGAGAATCGGGACTCGGTCGGACGGATGCAGCGCGACATCGTGGCCGCGTTGGGCGCCATGCCGGGGGTGACCGCGGTGGGCTTCAGCAACTTCCTGCCGGCATCGAATGCGACCATCCGGTACCGCGTGCATCTGCTGGACCTGACGCCGGGCGCGCAGGCGACGGAGCGCGACCTGCTGACGGTGGGCGAGCGGAGCGTCACCGACGGCTATTTCCGTGCGTTAGGCGCGCGCCTCGTGGCGGGCGCCACGTGTCCGCCGCTCGCGCACGTGCGCGAGGGCGGACCAACGGTGTTGGTCAACCGCCGCTTCGTGGACGCGTACGCGCGCGGACAGAACGTCGTCGGCCGGTTCCTCCGCTGGTCCGACGACCGGCCGGGCGCGCCCAACACGCAGATCGTCGGGATCGTGAACGACATCCGCGAGGACAACCTGCGCACGCCGGCGGTGCCGTACGTGTACTCGTGTATTGGGTTAGGCTACTGGCCCGATCCGGAATACGTCGTCCGCACCGGTGGCGACTCCCGCGCGATCATTGCGTCGATACGCGCGGTGGTCCATGGCATCGATCCGACGCGGGCGGTGTTCGGCCTCATGACCCTCGACGACGACGTCGACGCCAGCCTCGGTCAGACGCGTCTCCAGACCACCATCCTCTCCGCCTTCAGCCTCGCCGCGGTCGCGCTGGCGATGATCGGGCTGTATGGTCTCGTCGCGCTGGCGGTGACGACGCGCCGGCGCGAGATTGGCATCCGGATCGCGCTCGGCGCGGAGCCCGGTCGCGTGGTGCGCGAGCTGGCGGCGCGCGTCGGGTGGCTGCTCGTGTCGGGCGGCGGTGCGGGGGTCGCGATGACCGTGCTCGCCCAACGCGAGCTCCGCGCGATGGTGGTGGGCGTGGCGCCACTCGACCCGCTCACGCTGGGCGCCGCGGTGCTTGCGTTAGGCGTAGCGGCGGGCGTCGCGGCGCTCGTGCCCGCGTCGCGCGCGGCCCGGATCAATCCGGTCGACGCGATCCGCGCCACCGAGTAATGACACGCGCCATGATGGCACGCGAGGGGCATGATCGTTCATCTCGTCGACGGGACGTACGAGCTGTTCCGCCACTTCTACGGACTGCGCCGGTTCAACAAGGGCGTCGACCCGCCGTACGGCGCAGTGGTCGGCGTCCTCAACACGATCCTTGAAATGATCGAAGGCGGCGCCACGCACGTTGGCGTCGCCACCGATCACGTGATCGAGTCCTTCCGCAACGCGCTGTGGGCCGAATACAAAACCGGTGACGGCATCGAGCCGGCGCTCTGGGCGCAGTTCGAACCGCTCGAGGACGCGCTCGTCGCGATGGGCGTGGTCACGTGGCCCATGGTCGAGCTCGAGGCCGATGACGCGATCGCGGCCGCTGCCGCGAGCGCCAACGGCGACACCCGCGTCGAGAAAGTGTGCATCTGGACGCCGGACAAAGACCTCGCACAGTGCGTGCGGGAGGACCGCGTCGTGCAGGTGGATCGCAAGAGCAAGGTGATTCGCAACGCGTCGGCGGTACGCCAGAAGTTCGGCGTCGATCCCGAACACATCCCCGACTACCTGGCTCTCACGGGCGACTCGGCCGACGGGTATCCCGGCATCGCCGGCATCGGCGCCAAGACCGCGGCGCGTTTCATCAACCGCTACGGCGCGATCGAGTCATTTCCGCCGGAAGTCCTCGGAACCGACGTCGAGCGCGCGCTGCTCTTCAAGCGATTGGCTACATTGCGCAGCGATGCGCCGGTGCTGCGCGACGTGGCGGCTCTCGAGTGGCGCGGTCCCACGCCGCGGTTCGCCGAGTTTGTGGAGCGGTTCGAGAACCCGCGGCTGGGCGAGCGAGCGGCTCGCGCGGCTGGAGCGCCACGGTAGCGCCCCGAGCGCGCTTCCCTATAGATTCACCGGCTCCTATGGATCGACACGCGAGTACAGCGATTGACCAACTTGCACGGCAGCTTTATTTTAAAAGGCTACGCTCATGGATGAGCTGAGCGTTCCGCGGCGCGGGTTCAAGCTGCTCGCGGGGACCGCGAACAAGGGATTGGCCGAAGAGATCTCGCGGTGTGTGGGCGTCGATCTCGCTCGCGTCACCATTTCGCGGTTCGCCGATGGCGAGATTTTCGTCCGCATCGACGAGAACGTGCGCGGCGCGGACGTGTTCATCGTGCAGCCGACCAATCCGCCGGCGGATTCGATCATGGAGTTGTTGCTCCTGATCGATGCCGCGCGCCGGGCGTCGGCGGCGCGCATTACGTGTGTGATGCCGTACTACGGCTACTCGCGGCAGGATCGCAAGGATCAGCCGCGCGTGGCGATCGGCGCGAAGCTGGTGGCGAACTTGATCACGACCGCGGGCGCGAACCGCGTGTTAGGCATCGATTTCCACCAGCACGCGCTGCAGGGGTTCTTCGACATTCCCGTCGACCACCTCTACGCCGCGCCGGTGTTCGTGTCGCACTATCGCAAGAAGCAATTGCGCGACCTGGTCGTGGTGGCGCCGGATGTCGGCTCGGCGAAGATGGCGCGGGGATTCGCGAAGCGGCTCAACGGCACGTTCGCGATCATCGACAAACGCCGCCCAACGGCCAACGTCGCCGAAGTCTTGAACGTGGTGGGTGAAGTGGAGGGGCGGGATTGTCTCATTCCCGACGACATGATCGACACGGCAGGGACGGTCACCGAGGCGGCGCGGGCGCTCAAGTCACTTGGCGCCAAGGACATTTACGTGTGCGCGACGCACGCGCTGCTCTCGGGACCGGCCGTCGAACGCCTAACGGCAGCGCCTATCGCCGAAGTGACCGTGACGGATACGATCGCAATTCCGCAGGCGCGGCGCTTCGGGCAGCTCAAGGTGCTCTCCGTGGGCGAACTGTTGGCGAAGGCCATTCGGTACACGCATTCGGATGAATCGGTGAGCTCGTTGTTCGAGTGATACCAGGCAACCAGTCACGAGTGATACGCAGATGACGGCAACCCTCTCGGCTTCCAAGCGCAGCGACACCGGCAAAGGCGCGGCGCGAAAACTTCGCGCAGCGCAGATGATCCCCGGCGTCATCTACGGACACAACCGCGAGCCGCTCGCGCTCTCCATGAGCGGCCGCGACCTGGATCGGCTGCTCGAGCGCATCGCGGCGGAGACCACGGTGGTGGAGCTCACGATCGACGGCACGATGTCGCGCACGTTGATCCGCGAGATCCAGCGGCATCCGTACAAGCGCGAGGTACTGCATGTCGACTTCCTCGAGCTGGTGGCCGGTGAGAAGGTGACGGTCGACTTGCCGATCGTGCTCGTGGGTACGCCCGAGGGCGTGCGCAGCGACGGCGGCATCCTCGACCAGATCCTGCGCGAGATCAGCATCGAGGTGGATCCGGTGAACATGCCGAGCCACATTGAGCTGGACGTGTCTGCGTTAGGCATCAACGACTCGCTGCACGTCTCCGACCTCAAGGTGCCGGAGGGCGTCGAGCTGCTGGTGGACGCCGAGGCCACGGTGTGCGTCGTCTCACCGCCGCATGTCGAGGAAGAGCCGGCCGCGCCGGAAGCCGGCGCCGAGACCGAGGTCGCGGCGGAGCCCGAGCTCATCCGGAAGCCGAAGGCCGAGGACGAAGAGGGCGCCGAAGAGGAGAAGTAATCGTGGCCGGCGTGGCCGGCGCCGGCTGCTGATCGAGGCGTTCGCGCATGAAGCTGATCGTCGGCCTCGGGAATCCCGGCCGCGAATACGAACGGACACGCCACAACGTCGGCTGGTGGGTGGTGAACCACCTGGCCGACGTTTGGCATTTCGGGGCGTGGCGGGAGGACGGGCAGGCGCTCACCGTATCCGGTCGATTAGGCGCGGCGCACGTGCGCCTCGTGAAGCCGCTCACGTTCATGAACCTCAGCGGGGCCGCGCTGGTGCCGTACCTCCGGCGGGCGACGTTCGATCCGGCCGCCGACCTGCTCGTCGTGGTCGACGACGTCGCGCTCCCCGTCGGGCGCATTCGGCTGCGCGCGCAGGGCAGCGCCGGCGGGCACAACGGACTCAAGAGCATCGAGCACGAGATCGGTGGGCGCGACTACGCGCGGCTGCGCATTGGCGTCCGGCCTGTCGACCCGGGTCGGCCCATCGGCGACCTCGCCGATTTCGTGCTCTCGCCGTTCGGCTCGGCGGATCGCGACGTGGTGGTGTCGCTCTATCCGCAGCTGACCGCGGCCATCGAGACGTGGGTCCACGACGGCATCGCCGCCGCTCAGAACCGCTTCAACGCGGACGCCACGGCCTAGGTCTTCTTCACCTCGACTCTCCAACGCTGCATGCTCTCGCTCGCCATCGTCGGTCTGCCTAACGTCGGCAAGTCCACGCTGTTCAACGCGCTCACCGCCGCCAAGGCGGATGCGGCCAACTACCCGTTCTGCACCGTGGAGCCCAACGTCGGCATCGTCGAGGTGCCCGACACGCGCCTGGCGACGCTGGCCGAGATCGTCCAGCCCAAGAAGGTGGTGCCCGCTGTCGTGCAGTTCGTCGACGTCGCGGGGCTGGTACAGGGCGCGTCGAGCGGCGAGGGGTTGGGCAACAAGTTCCTCGCCAACATCCGCGAGACCGACGCGATCGTGCACGTGGTGCGCTGCTTCGATGATCCCGACGTGCTCCACGTGATGGGCGCGGTGGATCCGGTACGCGACCGCGCTGTGATCGAGCTCGAGCTCGCGCTCGCGGATCTGGCCACGGTGGAGAACCGGCTGGACCGCGTGCGGCGCGCCGCGAAGGCCGCCGACAAGGATGCGCTGGCCGAGCTCCCGGTGCTCGAGGCCGTGTACGCTGCGTTAGGCGAAGGCAAGGGTCTGTGGCAGCTGCGCCTGGATGCCGCGTCGCGCGCGGTCCTCAAGCCGCTGTCGCTGCTCACGATCAAGCCGGTGCTCTACGCCGCGAACGTGAGCGACACCGAGCTCACCGGCGCCGACGGGCCGTCCCTGGGCGCGCTGCGCGAGGCCGTGCGCGCGAGCGGCGAGCACGCGGAGATCGTCCCCTTCTCCGCCAAAATCGAGGCCGAGCTCGCGGACCTGCCGCCCGAGGACCGGGCCGAATTTCTCGCGTCGTTAGGCGTGGAATCCGCCGGGCTCGCCCGCCTCATCCGCGCCGGCTACGCGCTGCTGGGTCTCGAAACCTATTTCACGGCGGGCGAGCCCGAGGTGCGCGCCTGGACCATCCACGCAGGCGATACGGCGCCCAAAGCGGCGGGCGTGATTCACACGGATTTCGAGCGCGGATTCATCCGCGCCGAGACGGTGTCGTTCGACGACTTCGTCGCGCAACGCGGCTGGAAGGGCGCCCGCGAGAAGGGCGTGGTCCGGAGCGAGGGCAAGGAGTACGTCGTGCAGGACGGCGACGTCATGTTGTTCCGCTTCAACGTCTGACGGAGCGCCGGCCGGCTTCCCCTTGACATTCTACAAGAGCAGCGCTATCGTGGCCTTGTCGAATATCTAGGGGAGCGCACCGGGTGCCGCCAACCAACGCTGACGTCCTGCAAGGGACGCTCGACCTGCTCATTCTCAAGGCGCTGTCGGCCGAGTCCATGCACGGCTGGGGTGTCGCGCAGCGCATCCAACAGATCTCGCGCGACGTGCTGCACGTCAATCAGGGCTCCCTCTACCCGGCCCTGCATCGTCTGGAGCAGCGCGGGTGGATCGCCGCGTCATGGGGTGCGAGCGACAACAACCGGCGGGCCAAGTTCTATCGCCTAACAGCCACCGGGCGCAAGCAACTCCAGTCCGAGGTCGCCACCTGGCGTCGTTTCTCCGCCGCCATCGAGCTCGTGCTCGCCGCCGGGTGATGCCCACCGCACCGATCGTCGATCGCATCCGCGGCGTGCTCGTGCGGATGCGCGCGCTTTGGAACCGCTCGGCGGCGGAGCGCGACCTGGACGACGAGCTGCGCTTCCACATCGCGATGGAGACGGAAGCGGGCGAGCGGCGCGGCTTGTCGCACGATGACGCGCGGCGACGAGCGGTGGTCGCGTTCGGCGGCATCCAGCGCTTTCGCGAGGAAACGCGCGACACGGATCGCCCGAGGCGCCTCGAGGAGGCGCGCGCCGACCTTGCCCACGCGTGGAGGTTGGTCGTGTCGCGTCCGGCCTTCTCGGCGGCCGTGATCCTTACGTTAGGCGTGGGGATCGGAGCGAACACGGCCATTTTCAGCGTGGTGAACGCAGTGTTGCTCCGGCCGTCGCCGTTCACGGATCCCGATCGGCTGGTGATGGTCTGGGAGACCGATCGCGCGAGCGGCACGCAACACGAGCCGGCGTCGTGGCCGGACATCGTCGACTTTGGTGAGCGGAGCCGCACGCTCCAATCGATCGGTGCGATGATGGGGCGGGACGTGACGATCGCGCGGGCCGGCACCGGCGACCGCGAGCGCGTCGCGGGCCTCGCGATCACGCCGAGCGTGCTCTCGGTGCTCGGGGTCCGCGTGATCGCCGGCCGGCCGTTTGCAGAGGGCGAGGGCCGGGCGGGCGCCCAATCCGTCATTCTGTTAGGCGAGAAATATTGGCGCACGCGGTTTGCGGCGGACCCCGGCATCGTCGGGCGCACCATCATGGTGGACGAGCGGCCCGCCCTCGTCGCCGGCGTGCTGCCCGCGGCGGCCGAGCTCGGCGTGCGGCAGATCCACGAGCGCGCGGACTACGCCGAAACATTCAGCGGCACGCACGTGGCGGTGTGGCTCGCCTTTCAGCCGAGCGCTGATTCGTTCCCGCGCGAGACACATCCCTTCCTGACCGTGGGCCGCCTCGCGCGCGGGGCGACGGTCGGCGCGGCGCAGCGCGAGCTTGCGGGCATCGCGGCACATCTCGAGCGCGCATATCCGGTGAACGCGCAGCGCGGCGTGAACGTGGAGTCCTACGGCAGCGTGGTGTTCGGCACCGTGCGCCCGGCGCTGGCGCTGCTCTTTGGCGCGGTGACGCTGCTGCTCCTGGTCACGTGTGCCAACGTTGCAAACCTGCTGCTCGCACGTACCGCCGCGCGCGCGCGGGAAGTCGCCGTTCGGGTGGCATTGGGTGCCGCGCGCGCACGCATCGCCCGACAGTTTCTCGTCGAGTCGCTGGTCTTCGTGGCGTTAGGCACGGCATCCGGCGTGGCGCTCGCCTTCGGCGCCCTGCGTCTGTTGATCGCGCTCGCGCCGCCCGACGTGCCGCGCATCGAGACGGCCTCGGTCGACGGACGGGTGCTGGGGTATGCCGCGGCCACCGCGGTGTTGATCGCCCTGCTCTTCACGGCGCTGCCCGTGCTGCAGATGCGGCGCCTCGACCTCCAGCACGCACTCAAATCACACGGCGGGCGACTCATCTCGTTGGGACGTTCGTCGCGTCGGTTTCAGGCCGGGGTGATCGTCGCCGAAGTGGCACTCACGGTGATGCTCGTCGCCGGCGCCGGTCTGCTGCTGCGCAGTCTCTGGCGCCTGTCTCACGTCGACCCGGGGTTCGATGCCGCGCGCGTGCTGGAGGCACAATACCAACTCCCACCAACGCGATATCCGTTCGGCGTCAAGCGCTTCCCGGATCTGCCCGAGGTCAACGCGTTTCACACCCAGTTGCTCGCCGCGGTGCGTGCGATTCCCGGCGTTGCCGCGGCTGCGCTGGCGGGGAGTCCGCCGCTGGACGCGGGCTTCACCAACTCGTTCGCGATCGTGGGGCGCGAAGCGGAATCGGCACATTTTCCCGAGATCCGTACCCGTTTTCTGTCGCCCGGCTACCTGGAGACGATGGGAGTGCCGCTCCTCGGCGGTCGCGCCATCGCGAACGGCGACGACGCGCCTTCGCCTAACGTAATCGTGATCAACCGCGCCGCCGCGCGGCGCTATTTCCCGGCCGTGGACCCCGTCGGGCAATCGATTCGCTTCTGGGGCACACCGCGACGCATTGTCGGCGTGATCGGCGATGAGAAGTTCCGCGGCATCGATGCGCCGAGCGAGCCCGCGGTCTACGCGCCGCTGGCACAAGCGCCGATGCAACAGGCGACGCTGCTCGTGCGCGCCTCGCACGGCGATCCGATGGCGCTGGTGCCCGCGGTTCGCGCCGCGCTGCGCCAGCTGGACCCGGCCGTGCCGCTCTTCGGCGTCGAACCCCTCGCGCACGCGGTCCAGTCGAGCATTGCCAAACCGCGATTCGACGCCGTGCTGTTCGCGGCGTTCGCCGCAACAGCCATTGTGCTCGCGGTGGTTGGCGTGTACGGCGTGGTGAGCTACACGGTGACCGAGCGCATGGCCGAGTTAGGCATCCGGATGGCGCTCGGCGCGGACCGATGGCACGTCGTGCGACTCGTGGCCGGCATGGGCATGACCCTCTCCGCGGTCGGCGTCGCGTTAGGCCTGGAGGCCGCCTACGCGGGCTCGCGGCTCCTGCGCTCGATGGTGTTCGGTGTGACGACGACCGATCCAGCCACGTTTGCGGCCGTGGTCGTGCTCGTCATGCTCACGGCGCTGGCCGCGAGCGTCGGACCGGCCCTGCGGGCAACGCGCGCCGATCCCATGCAGGCGCTGCGCGCGGAGTCCTAACCGGCGACGGCTGCTTCCCCAGCGGCGCGGCGATTCCGCCGGCAGAGCTCTCCCCGAGGGCGTTCCAAGCCTTGCCTCCGGCGTCCGCGGCTGTGCTATCGAGCCGGTCGACGCCGCCGTAAATTCCAGATCGCGAAGACGTCGCTTTACTCCTTCCGCACACGTCGCCTGGTGGACGATCACGGAGAGGTCACCAAGTTGCTCGCCGCCGCACAGGGCGGCGACCCGCAGGCGCTGAGCCGCGTCGTGACGCTCGTATACCACGAGCTCGAACGCGTCGCCCACCGCCAGTTGGCCAAGGAACAGCCGGGGCATACGCTCGATACCGGTGCCCTCGTCCACGAGGCCTACCTCAAGGTCTCCGAGCTGCACAGCATCGAGTGGCAGAGCCGCGAACATTTCCTGGCCATGTCTGCCCGGTTGATGCGCCGCATTCTCGTCGATTACGCCGCGGCGAGACAAGCGCAAAAGCGCGGCGGAGGCGCCGTGCGCATCACGCTCGACGCCAACCTCGGCGCCGCCGCGGACGCGCAGAGCGAAGACTTGCTGGCGTTGGATGACGCGCTGCGCCGCCTGGCGCTGCTCGACGAGCGACAGGCGCGCGTCGTCGAGTGCCGGTTTTTCGCGGGCATGAGTGTCGAAGAGACGGCGACGGTGCTCGATCTCTCGCCGGCCACCGTGAAGCGCGACTGGGTCGCCGCGCGCGCGTGGCTCAACACGGAGCTGAGCGCGTGACGCCGGCGGAATGGAGGCAGGTGCAGGAGATCCTGCACGAGGCCATCTCCCGCGCCCCCGACGCGTTAGACGCGTATCTCGACGCCGCGTGCGGCGGCGATGCATCGCTGCGCCGACGAGTCGAGGAGCTGGTGGGTGCCCACGCGCGTCCGGGACCGTTGGACGAGCTCGTCGAGCGCATCGGCGCCCCGCTCGCGAACTCGCTGCGCGAACCGGGCGCCGTGCGACTGCCGGCACCGACGCTGTCGCGATACCAGCTGCTCGGTCGGTTAGGCAGCGGCGGCATGGGCGTGGTCTATCGCGCGCACGACCGGCGGCTCGATCGGAGCGTGGCGCTCAAGTTTCTCCCGCCGCATCTGGCTACCGCGGACGCCGCGAAGAAGCGGTTTCTGGCGGAAGCACAGGCCACCGCCGCGCTCGAGCATCCAAACATCTGCACCGTGTACGAGATGGGCGAGACCGATGATGGGCAACTGTACATCGCCATGCCGTACTACGAGGGCGACACGCTCGATCGGCGGATCGCGCAGGGACCGATGCCGGTCGGCGACGCCATTCACATCGCCCTCGAGATCGGGGACGGATTGGCCAATGCCCACGAGCACGGCATCATCCATCGGGACGTCAAGCCGCCTAACGTGATGATCACCACCGATGGCCTCGTCAAGATCCTCGACTTCGGGATCGTGAAGCTGGTGGACGGCGGCGCGCCGGACGTCACGCAGCCGGGCGCGCGCCTCGGGACCGCCGGCTACATGAGCCCCGAGCAGGCACGCGGCGCCGACGTGGATCACCGCACCGACGTCTGGTCGTTAGGCGTGGTGCTCTACGAGATGCTCGCCGGCCGCCGGCCGTTCGCCGGCGATGATGAGCGGGCGCTCGTCGACACCATCCAGTTCGACGAACCGGAACCGCTGTCCACCCGGTTCGACGATGTGCCGGCGTCGGTCGACATCGTGCTCGCGAAGGCGCTGGCGAAGCGGCCGGCTGATCGCTACGGAGCGATGCGCGCCTTCGTCCGCGAGTTGGCATCCCTCCGCGGCGTGCTCGCGCACATACCGCGAACGCCGCCGACGCGTTCGGCCGACCCGCCGGGCGATCCGGCGCGCCACGCGCTCGCGTTAGGCGGCGAGCGCCGACAGGTCACGGTACTCGCCGCGACCCTGTCGGGATACGCATCGGTGGTCGAGCGATGCCCGCCCGATGAGGCCGAGCGCGTCCTCAGCCGGGGACGCAATGCGGCGGTCGACGTGATGCGCCGCCACGGTG
>JAICLH010000229.1 GCA_025927495.1 Gemmatimonadaceae bacterium | reverse complement strand
TCTTCGTCCACAATCGCATCGAGACCATTCAGGGCGTCGCCGATCATATCCAGCGCCTCGTGCCGCGCGCGCGCGTGGCGGTGGCCCACGGCCAGATGCGCGAGCGCGACCTCGAGCACGTGATGCGCCGCTTCGTCGCGGGCGAGGTGGACGTGCTCGTGTCGACGATGATCGTCGAGTCGGGACTCGATGTATCGAACGCCAATACAATGTTCGTGAACCGCGCCGATTACTTCGGTCTCGCCCAACTGTATCAGCTGCGCGGCCGCGTTGGGCGCTCGCACCGTCGCGCCTACTGCTACTTGCTCGTGCCCGACAACGTCGATCCCGAAGCCGAGCGCCGCCTGCAAGTGCTGGAGCACCACACGGAGCTCGGCGCCGGCTATCAGATCGCGCTCAAGGATCTCGAGATGCGCGGGGCGGGGAACCTCCTGGGCCCCGAGCAGTCCGGCTTCGCGCAGGCCGTTGGCTTCGAGATGTATCTGCGGATGCTCGACGAAACGGTGAAGCGACTCGTGCGCGGCGACGGCGGACCAAAGCTTCTGCCGGCGGAAGTCTCCATGGACGTTGGCAGCTACCTGCCCGACGACTTCGTCCCGATGCCGGACGCCAAGCTCGACGTGTACCGTCGTCTGGCGCAGATGACCGAACCCGCCGAGGTCGACGCGCTCCGCGACGAGTTGCGCGACCGGTTTGGCCCGTTGCCCACTCCTGCCATTGCGTTCCTGGCCAGCGCGCTCTTGCGGATTCTCGGCGGACGCCTGGGGATCGAAGGCATACTGGTGCGCGGGGACGAGGCGCGTGTTACCTTTCGGGCTGACGCGATGCCGCGCCTCAAAGGACTCACGGCGGCGTTTCGCGAGGTGCAATTCCAGGCCGAAGTGCGGCGCACGCAACCGCTGTCCCTCAAGATTTCACGGCTGGGCGGCGGCGATTTGCTATCCGGACTCGTCGCGGCACTGAAGAGCCTGACAACCGCGTAACCGGCGGTGTAGCGGGGGACGCGACCACCAATGGCGGTCGCCGACGGGCCGATGGCGTGTGCGGGGGTTGTTAGGCGCTCCGCTCACGCTGTTTCTATGTCCGCCCGCCGTTGCTCCAAGACGCGTTCCGTGATCGCCGTTTCGACATCAGATGATCCTCACGTCCAACATTCATTCTCTTCTCCGATGACACTGAGATTCCTGCCGCTCGCCGCCGCTGCCATGGTCCTGATCGCGTGCGAGGGTTTCAAAGACGCCATGACCGCGCACGTGGACGTCGCCGCCAAGGCGGGGTCGCAGGAACTGTCGGTCCAGCGGTTGGGCTCGCTGCTCGCCCAGGCCAAGGTGCCGGCCAATCATGAGATCGCGAGCACGATCACGAACCTGTGGGTCGACTACGAGTTGCTGGCCGACGCGGCTGCGCACCAGGATTCGCTCACCGATCCCAAGCTCGTCGATCAGGCGCTCTGGTCGGTGATCGCGCAGGAGCGCATGAGCAAATGGCACGATCAGCACGCCAAGACGTACACCGGCATGGACACGACGAATCTCGCCCAACGTTACGAACAGGGTGAGATGCTCGCCGCGAGCCACATTCTGCTCACGGTGCCGCCGGGCGCGAGTCAGCCCGTGAAAGACTCGATCCATAAGAAAGCGGAAGCGCTGCGCCGCCAGGTGACCGAACAGAACTTCGCCGACCTCGCGCGCAAGAACAGTCAGGATCCGAGCTCGGCGGCGCGCGGCGGCAGCCTCGGCCTCTTTCCGAAGGGGATGATGGTCAAGCAGTTCGAGGACGCGGTGCTCGCGCTCAAGCCCGGCGAGATTTCCCCGGTCGTCGAGACGCAGTTCGGCTACCACATCATTCGCCGCTCGACGTTCCCGGAGGTGAAGGACGACTTCGGCCGGCAGGTCAACCAGGACGCCATGCGGCACGCCGACAGCCTCTGGATCCTGGGGCTCGAGAACAACGGCAACGTGAAACTGCGCGACAACGCGCTGAGCGTGCTGCGCGACGCGTCGAAGGACCTCGATGCGCACTCCAACGACGACGTCGTGCTGGCCACGTCGAACGCGGGCCCGCTCACGTTAGGCAGGCTCGTCAAGTGGATCGACGCCTACCCGCAGAAGCAGCAGATCGAGATGGGCCTCAAGCAGGCGCCCGACACGCAGGTGACGGAGTTCATCAAGAACGTCGAGCGCAACGAGCTCGTGCTGCACGAAGCCGACAGCGCGAACGTCCAGCTCGACTCGGCCGATCTCGCGCAGCTGCACTCGCGGTTCTCGCAGGCGGTCACGGCCCTCTGGGATCGGTTAGGCGTGTCACCCAAGTCCCTCGCCGATAGTGGAAAGACCGCGGGCGAGCGCGAGCGCATCGCCGCGACGCGCGCGGATCAGTATCTCGACAAGCTCATGTCGCAGCAGGCGCAGTACATTGCGGTGCCGCCGCCGATCGAAGAGCTGCTGCGCGCCAAGTATGCTTGGAAGGTGAACGACGCGGCGTTGACGTCCGCCACCGATCAGGCGAACAAGGAAAAGGCAAAGCAGGACTCGGCACGCGCCAAGAACCGGCCGCCCTCCGAGGTTCCGCTCGGTCCGCCGCCGGCGCCCGCCAAGCGCGACACCGGCGCCAAAAAGCCCTAAGGGAACTTTGTATCCCGCACTGCGGGTAGCACCGGTATGACGACCTTGCGTCTTTGCGCCGCGTTGCTGGCGGCGCTGCTACTGGGTTCTGCGCCGGTCATGGCGCAGGACTCGACCAGCAAGCGCGACACCGCCACGGCGCGAGACACCGTGACGGCTCGTGATACGACTGCGCGCGACAGCACCGTATCGCGTGATTCGACGTCGCGCGACACGAGCGCCGTGCAGGATACGACGGCGGCGCCGATGACCACCGCGCCGGGACAGGCTCCCGGCGAGCTGCCGCCGCCGGGCACCGTCGTTCCGATCGACGGTGTCGTCGCGGTCGTCGGCACCCAACCGATTCTGCGCAGCGACATCGAGGACGCCATCAACGCGGCGCGCGCGCAGGGCGCGACGCTCCCGACGGACTCCGTTGGGCAGTCGCGCATGATCCACGACATCCTGTCGTCGATCATCGACGAAGAGCTCCTCGTCCAACAAGCGCATGCCGAAAAGATCGATGTGAGCGACAACGATCTCGCCACCGAAGTCGATCAGCGCTTCCAACAAATTCGCGGACGCTTCGCGAGCGAACAAGAATTCCGGCAGCAGCTCAAGGTGTCGGGATTCGCCACGCCCGATGAGTTTCGTCGCTTCCTGCTCGACAAGGCGCGCCGCGAATCGCTGCAGCAGAAGTTGTTCGAGAAATTGCGCGGGGACGGCAAGCTCACGAGCGTGCCGGTGTCCGAGGCCGAAGTCGACTCGTTCTTCCAGGCGAGCAAGGGACAGATCCAGAAACTGCCGGCCACCGTCACGTACAAGCAGATCGTGATCTCGCCGCAGCCGAGCCCCAAGGAAGATTCGGCGGCGCTGCTCAAAATCGATTCTTTGCTCGCCGAGATTCGCAAAGGCGGCGACTTCGCGCAGATCGCCAAGCGCGAATCGATGGATGCAACGACGAAGGACCAGGGGGGCGACCTCGGCTGGCACCGGCGCGGCGAATTCGTGCCTAACTTCGACGCCTTGTACTTCGCACTGGCACCGGGTGTGGTGAGCCCCGTCATCAAGACGGTGTTCGGCTATCACATCATCAAGATCGACCGCGTCCAACCGGCGGAAGTGCGTGGCCGTCAGATTCTGATTCGCCCGAAGATCGATTCGGCCGACGTCGCGCGCGCCCGCGTGCTCGCCGATAGCGTGACCAAGCTGTGGAGGCATGGCGCATCGTACGACAGTCTCGCCGCCAAGTATCACGATCCGTCGGAAGAGAAGTTGATGCCTGATCCGTTCCCGCAAGCGCAGCTGCCCAAGGAGTACCAGGCCGCGATCGCGGGGCACAAATCGGGCGATATCCTCGATCCGTTCACGATCCAGGACGCCACGCGCGGCGTGCCCAAGTTCTTCATCCTTCAGTTGACATCGATCAGTGGCGCACGCGAGCCGACGCTGGCGGACTATCGCGAGCGCATCCGCGACCAGCTGTCCCAGCAGAAGGCGATTCGTCACTACATCGATTCGCTGCGCAAAGAGACGTACGTCGCCGTACTCAACGTGCCCTGATCGGTGCGCGTGGACCTCGCGCTGAAACGATTGCTGCTCGTCCGCAGCAGAAGCGAGGGCAAGGAGGCGTGTGACGTCGGCGCCGTGACGGTCAACGGTGCGCGCGCGAAGGCCTCTACAGAAGTGCACGTGGGAGACCAGATCGCAATCGAATATGCCAACCGGTCGCTCGCGATCGAGCTCACCGGCGAGATCGGCGCCAACGTGAGTCGCGCGCAGGCCAAGGCGCTCTATCGGGTGCTCCGGGATGACCGCGCACCAGGCGTGGACGTGTGAACCGGACGCGACTGGCGGTCACGTTAGGCGATCCGCGCGGCATCGGGCCGGAGATCGTGGAGCGCGCGTCGCACGACGACGCCCTCAACGCCGTCGCCGAGCTCGTGCTCGTGGGGCCGCGCGGGCCCAGCCTAACGTTGGACGAGCCGATCGGCGACTGGAAGGCCGGCAGCGGCGAGGCGGCCGCCGGCGCCCTTGCCGGACGAGCCATCGAGCGTGCGGTGGAGCTTGCGCAGAGCGGCGCGGTGCAGGGCATCGTCACCGCACCCATCGACAAGCACGCGCTGCTCGCCGGCGGCTTCGATTTTCCCGGGCACACCGAGATGCTCGCGCATCTCACGGGCTCGCGCGTGGCCATGATGCTCGCGTCCGATCGCCTGCGCGTTGTGCTCGCGACGACACACATTCCTCTGCGAGAGGTGGCGCGTGCGCTCACGCGCGATGCGCTCGTCGAGACGGCAGAAGTGACGCGTCGCGGACTCCAGGATTGGTATGGCATTGCCCAACCGCGCATCGCGCTCTGCGCGCTGAATCCGCATGCGGGCGATCATGGCCGATTCGGCGCGGAAGATGATGAGCTGCTCGCGCCCGCTGCACGAGCGGTCGGACTCGAGGGTCCGTTTCCCGCCGACACGGTGTTCGTGCGCGCGATGCGCGGCGAGTTCGACGCCGTGATCGCGCCGTATCACGACGTCGGCATGACCGCGATCAAAGTCGCGTCATTCGGCAGTGCAGTGAACGTGACGCTCGGCCTTCCGTTCCCGCGCACATCACCCGATCACGGCACTGCGTTGGACATTGCCGGCCGCGGTCTGGCGGATCCATCGAGTTTCATTCGCGCCGCATTCGAGTGCGCGCGCATCGCGCGCGTGCTCGCCGCACGGTAGGGCTTCGGTTCACTAGTCCGCGGCAGTGGCAGTCGGTCTCTTCGACAAAGGCATCAAAGGATAACAAAGGGAAACTGAGGATAACAAAAGTGATCGTTCTGCGCGGCGGGAAGCGCGTCGGCGCAATGGTGGGAAAAAGAAGTCACCAAAACTCCAGTCGGTTTTTGTCTGTGCGGAACGAAGTCGCCACCGCGCAGAACGATCACTTTTGTTATCCTCAGTTTCCCT
>JAICLH010000289.1 GCA_025927495.1 Gemmatimonadaceae bacterium | reverse complement strand
CGAGATCGTCGTCGTAATGACCGTCGAACGTCACGTACGCGGTGCGCGGATCGAAGCGCGACGCGCGCACGGCGCTCACCCAGCGCGGCGCGCGCAGATGAAACCGCGGCGTGACATTGGTCCAGCGCGCGCCGCCGTCCGTGGTCATCTGCACGTTGCCATCGTCGGTGCCGACGTAGATCGTGCCGGCGGCACGCGGCGATTCGCTGATCGTCGTGATGTTGCCGTAGAGGCCCGTGCCGTCGTCGCGCGATGGCGTCGTGCTGTCGCGCAGCGGGATGCCGTCGCCCAGACTCGCCTTCTTCCAGTCCTTCTGGTTTCGTGTGAGATCCGGACTCAGCACCTTCCAGGTCGTGCCGCGATCGGTGGTCGCGAGCAGCTTGTTGGCGCCGTAGTAGTACGTGTGTGGATCGTTAGGCGAAACGAGGATGGCGGTGTTCCAGTTGAACCGGTACTCGTTCGCTGTGTCCGCGGACACGGGCGTGATGCGCCGCTCCTCGCGCGTCACGAGGTCGACGACGTATCCGCGTCCGTTCTGCGAGTTCGTGTATACGAAGCGCGGATCCGTCGGATCGACGGCCACCTGGAATCCGTCGCCGTACTCGAGGAACGTGGCGCCCATGTCCGCGAGTTGGCCGCGTGAGTGCGTGCCGCTCGGAAACGTGAACGTGCCCAGGTCCTGCAGGCCGCCATAAATCCAGTAGGGATCGCGGTGGTCGATCGCAATGTCGTACAGTTGGCCGATGGGCAGATTGTTCACGTACTCCCAGTGCCGCGCGCCGTCGTACGTGAAGTACACGCCGCCATCGTTGCCGAGCATCATGTGGTCGGGTTGACGCGGATCGATCCACAGGGCGTGGTTGTCCGGGTGCACGCGCACGTTCACCGAATCGTCCGTGAACGTCTTGCCGCCATCGATCGAGAGGTGCACCGCCGTGAGCGGCAGCCACACCTTGTTTGCGTTAGTCGGGTCGACGCGGATCTGGCCGTAATAATTGCCGCGCTCGTCGAGCCGATTCTGGCGCGTCCACGTCGTACCGCCGTCGGTCGACCGGAACACGCCGCCGTTCCGGCTTTCGATCACCGCGTACACCGTGCGCGGATCGCTCTTCGCGATCGCAACACCAATCCGGCCGGTGTTGCCGGTGGGAAGTCCGTTAGTCAATCGCGTCCACGTATCGCCGCCGTCGAGCGAGCGCCAGAGCCCGCTGCCCGGGCCGCCGCCAACGAAGCCGAACGCGCGGCGCCGCCGCTCGTAGGTGGCGGCGAACAGCGTGCGGCCATCGTCGGCCATCGCGACATCGATGACGCCGGTGTTCGAATCCACGCCCAACACCTTCTTCCACGTAGCACCGCCGTCCTTCGTGCGGTACAGGCCGCGCTCTTCGTTAGGCCCGAACAGGTGCCCGGCCGCGGCGACGAACACGATGTTCGGATCATGCGGGTCGATCACGACTCGGCCGATGCTCTGGGTGTCGCGCAGTCCCATGTACTGCCACGTGGTGCCGCCGTCGAGCGAGCGATACACGCCGTCGCCGAACGTGGACGTCTGGCGATTGTTCGCCTCGCCCGTGCCCACCCACACGATGTTCCGATCGCTCGGCGCGATCGCGATGTCGCCGATTGACAGATCGCTGCCCGACTGGTCGAACACCGGATCCCAGGTGACGCCGTTGTCGCGGCTGCGGAACACCCCGCCGCTCGCCGTACCCACGAAGATGATGCGCGGGTCGTCCGCAACGGCCTCGATGTCATCGACGCGCCCGCCGAACGACGCCGGTCCGATCGCGCGCCACGCGGTGTCGGGCCACGCGGCCGCTTGGGCCGCGAGCGGTCCCGATCCTATGCCTAACACAAGAACGGCGCCGGCGGCCAGCGCCGGCACCCGGATGCGGAAGTCCATCATTGGTGGAACGTGCCTCCTTTGGGGAGTCCCTCGGTGAGCGGCTCGAGCGGCCGCACCTCGATGGCGCCGGATGTCGACGGGTCGCCATCGGTACCAGGGTTGCCGCCCTTGATGATGGAACGCGGCTTCCCGTTGATCTGCCAACTGTACACGTAGCGGCCCTCGGTGAGCGGGAGAGTCACCACCCACTTGTCGCCGTCGCGCGTGGCGGGCACCGAGTCCAGCGTGAAATCACCCACGATCGCGACCGACGTGTCGCCGGCCGCCTGCGCCACCGGCAGCTCGAGGCGCACGTTCTGTCCCCAGTGCCGCTGCAGCAGCAGGTGATGTTTCGGATCGACGCGCACGGCGGTCACCGAGTCCGACCTGCCAAGAACCACGGTGTCGGCTCGGCTCGTTAGGCGCACTCGGCGTTGCATCGTGCCGCCATCCGCCATGGTGAGCGCGATGTCCAACGGCAGGTCGAACGGGGGTGTCGACTGGACTTGCGACACGATCAGCCGGCGCCCACTCACCTCCGCCCGCACATCGGGCACGACCTTTTCCGTGAACCACGGCATCGCAAACGACGTCAGGTCCCGCTTGGCGGCGTGCGACATCGCGGCGATCAGCTCTTGATAGCCCGCCGTTTTGCCGTCTGCCTGGCGCTGGACGTACTCGCGGATGCCGCGATCGAACGCGCTGTCGCCCAGCATCTCATCGAACATGTGGAAGATCCACGCGCCCTTCGAGTAGTGCACGCTGCCATTGTCCGGGTTGCCGAGGATGCTGATGCGATCCTCGGAGCCGAGCATGTAGCCGTTGCGGAGTCGATTCCAGTAGTCCTGCTCGACGGCCGTGCCGTACATCGCGCGCAGCATCACCGACTCGGCGAACGTGGCCCAGCCTTCGCGCAGCATGTTGGCCGCGGGCCCGGTGGCGTTCATGGTCCAGGCGTGCGAGACTTCGTGCGCGAACACGAACGACGGGCCGCGGATGCCTAACTCTACGAGCACATCGGCCTTGCTGCCCGAGACGACGGCGTCGGTCATGCGAACCATGAATCCGCGCGGGCCGAGGCCGCGGTCTTCGACCGCGGCGATGTAGGGCGGGTTCGGCCCGCCGAAGCGCGCGTGGAGCACGCTATCGATCGGTCGCAGCGCCGCGG
>JAICLH010000321.1 GCA_025927495.1 Gemmatimonadaceae bacterium | reverse complement strand
TCGCCTTCACGATCGGCGAACGCGTGGTGCTTGCGATGGCAGGCGACCCACTCCTTGGTGACGATGGCGGTAGTGAGCCAGAGCCAGAGGCGCATCGGCGTCGCCGCCAGAGCGTGCAGGCGAACGCCACGATGGGTCTGCGAGCGGTGAAGGAAGAGCGTGACGCAGACGTTGGTGATGTGCCCGGCGACGACGATGAAGAGGATGGGCATCCACCACTGGCTTGCCCAGGCACCGAAATGGAGCATTGCGAATCCTCGCTGACGCGTGACGACGAACGGAGCGGCCGCGGCGAACGTGCGCCGCGGCGAACCCTGAATCTAACCGTTGGCCGGATGAGCGACCATGCGGGCAATTCCTGACAACCGCATGCTCTTCGCGCTCACGGCATCGCGTGGCCGCCGATCTCACCGCTCAGGCCGCCCGTGGTCGCCGAGGCGTTCGGCTCGGCCGCAGGAGGCGCTCCCCAGACATCATTCGTCGCGTTCCAGTCAGGCACGACGTCGCCGGGCCATAGTCGCGCGCCGACGACGGGCGCCTTCACCGCGATGACGGCCTGGTACTGACGGCCCTGCGACCAGATCTCCACCGGGAGATCCACGTCTTCGGTGCTGTTGTCGTTGAAGCGAAGACGAAGGTGCACGGGGAAGGGAACGGTGCCGTTGCGACGCAGGGCCACGACGGCGTAGCTCTGACCCTCCTGCTGCCGCATCGTCACGTTGTCGATGCCGATGTCGAGCCGGCCAGTGCCGTAGAAGAACGCGGTCCAGTACCAGCCGAGATCCATCCCCGAGACGTTCTCGATGGTGCGGAAGAAGTCGGCGGGAGAAGGATGCCTGAACGACCAGCGCCGGACGTATTCGCGAAAGGCGCGATCGAAGGTCTCGCGGCCGACGACGTTGTTGCGCAGCGCAAGCAGCACGGCGCCCGGCTTTCGATACCCGATGGCCGCCAGCGCCCGCGCGTCGATGCGATCGGGTGGCGTCATGAGCGGCGTGTCGATGTTTGCATCCACCGTGGCCTTCCAGTTGGCGACATAGCTCGGGTATGTGTTGGTCCCGGGATAGCGCCGGTCGAGCGCGAACGCGTCGATGTAGGTGTTGAATCCTTCGTCCATCCACGCATAGCGTCGCTCGTTGGAGCCGACGACCATCGGGAACCACTCGTGTCCGTGCTCGTGATTGATCGTACCGAAGATGGACTTCGGATCATCGGCGGGATTGGCGTAGTGCACCATCACGAACATCGGGTACTCCATGCCCCCAACCGGACCGGCGACGGAGGTCGCCTGGGGATACGGGTACTTCGCGAACAGTTCCGAGAAGTTGCGAATGGTCCATGCGGTCTGCTCGGCGGCATGCTCCCACCCCGTCCCGGCCTTGCCGATCTGGTAGTAGGTCTGGGCGAGCACGCCGTTCGCATTCACGGCATCCCAGCGGAAGTTGGGAGCGCCGGCCCACGCGACGTCGCGGACATTCTGCGCGCGAAAGTGCCAGGTCTTCGTGCCGGCAGTGGGGGTCGCCGCGGCCTCACCGCGCGTGACAATGGCGACGACGCTGT
>JAICLH010000297.1 GCA_025927495.1 Gemmatimonadaceae bacterium | reverse complement strand
GTCAGTGACGACGAACCAGACCGGTGCCAAGGTCACGGCCGCGCTGGCGGAGCCGATGCCGAAGGGCTTGACGCTTGCTCTCTCGCTGTCCGCCCCCGCCGGCGCCACGAGCACCGGCCTCCAGGAGCTTGGCACCAGCCCAGTCGACGTCGTGACGAACGTGTCCCGCCTGAGCGCGGCCAATTTGGCGATGACGTACGAGCTGGCCGCCACCGTCGACACGGGAACGAACGTCTCCGGCACGCGCGCGGTGACGCTGACGATCACGGGCGGAGTGTGAACGCTTGAGCGGTTGAACGCTTGAGCGGTTGAACCCTTGAGCGGTTGAACGCTTGAGCGCTTGAGCGGTAGAGCGCTAGATGCCGCCGGCTCCAGCCGCCGCGGGCGCCGGACCCGCATCGACGAGTTGCTTCAGCACCGGATCGACGCGCAGGTTCAATCCCTCCAGCGATCGGGCTCCGAGCAGGATCATATCGCCTGACTCGCCGAATACCACGTCGTCCGCGGTGCGCGTGCCGCCGGCATGGATGACGACGACACCCGTCCAGCGCTCCAGCACCGTGCCATTGGCCTGACGGAACTTCAGCCGCTTATCGCGCTCCACGCCGAGTGATTCGAGAATCGGTGCCGGTACCCACGACAACTCGGCGCCCGTGTCGACGAGCACGTGTTCGAGCGCCCGCCGCTCGCCTCGCCGGGCCGGATTCTCGATCTCAACGGCTGTGCGGAACGTTCCCATGTTGGACATCGTATGCCCCTGGGGAATTGGTGCGGTACCGCCGCCTTGCACATGCACCAATAATATTGCATCGGGCGACCATCGCGCACGAATTCGCAAGCGGATCTCGAGACCACGAACTAGTCTCACCACTCAACTCGCGACTCACCACTCCACCGTTCAGCCGCTCCAGCGCTCCAGCGCCCCCCCATGTCCCAACTCGCCAAAGCGAACCAGTTCCAGGCCCTCCACGCCCGGCCGGGCGCGTTCGTCATTCCCAATCCCTGGGACGCGGGCTCGGCGCGCATTCTGGCGACGCTCGGGTTCGAGGCGCTGACGACGACGAGCGCGGGCTTGGCGTTCTCGCTCGGCAAGCCGGACGGCACGGGAGCCGTCACGCGCGATGAGACCATCGCCAACGCGCGCGCGATCTGCGACGCGACCGATCTGCCGGTGGCCGGTGATCTGGAGAATGGCTTCGGCGACTCGCCCGAAGCGGCCGCCGAAACGATCCGACTCGCCGCCACCGCCGGCGGTCTCGTCGGCGGCTCGATCGAGGACGCGACCGGCGACGACGCACACCCGATCTACGATTTTTCGCTCGCCGTCGAGCGCATCGCCGCGGCCGTGGAAGCGGCGCGCTCCCTCCCGTTCCCATTCGTGCTCGTCGGCCGCTCCGAGAACTTCCTGCACGGCCATCCCGATCTGGACGACACGATCCGCCGTCTCCAGGCATTCGAGGCCGCGGGTGTCGACGCACTCTACGCGCCGGGTCTCGCCTCCGCCGAGCAGGTTCGCGCCGTGTGTTCGGCGGTGAAGAAGCCGGTGAACGTCCTCATGGGAGTGAAAGGCGCGAACGGCCGCCCGCTCTCCGTCTCCGAGCTCGCCGCACTCGGCGTACGCCGCATCAGCGTCGGCGGTGCCCTGAGCCGCGCCGCACTCGGCGCCTTCATGCGCGCCGCCACCGAGCTGCACGACCGCGGCACGATCGACTTCGTCGCCGACGCCCTTCCGCACTCCGAAGCGAACCGCCTGTTCGCTGTTAGCTGATCGCGATACTCTTCCGGAAAATTCCGCAGTCCCAGCCGACGATGGAGGGTCGTCGCGCAGGCCGATTCGAGCGCGCCGGGGATAGCTGGATTGAATTGGGAACACGGATTTCGCGAAAACCGGCGAACGAGGCGCGGATTCGTTCCGAGTGGCGTCCGGAGCTCTGCGCGCCAAGTCAACAAAACACCAACGAACTTGTGGCGGTGGCGTCCCGACCTACTGCCCACTCCGCCAACTCCGCGATCTCCGCAGCCCCTCGGGATCTCGGCGGCGCGAGAGCCCATCGCGCCATGCAGGCCCCAATAGGTTGAAACGCGGATGAGACGGAAGGGACGGACTGAATGAATCAAAACCAATTGCGTTTGGGATGCGGCGCGAGAGACTCGGTGCGCCAGTTGCGGCCCATCCGCGCCTCGTCGCCGTTCTGGTTTCCGCCCTCGTCCGCGTCCCCCATTTCAGTCCAACCCGGTTCGGCGCAACAGACTCGCCCCGCGCGACGGACCACGGACCACGGACCAAGTGGCCATGCCCACTCTCCCAGAAATGGCCATTGCCACCCACCACTTCCGCGGCGCACAATCATGATATGACGCAGCACCTCTACGAGCCCGCGGTCGCCGCCGAAATCAAGCAGCGCATCGCGCGCCTTCGGCCCGATAGCCCGCGGCAGTGGGGCAGGATGACGCCTGCCCAGGCGCTCGCGCATTGCGTGTCGAGTCTCGACATGGCGCTCGGGCGCAGCAATCCGCCGCGAATGCTCGTCGGGTACATCTTCAGCGGCATCGCCAAGCGATCTTTGCTCGTGCGCGGCGAACCGATGCGCCGCAACTCGCCGACCACTCGCGACCTGCGCATTCGCGACGATCGCGATTTCGCAACGGAATCGAAACGGCTCGTCGCGGCGATCGACGAGTTCGTGGGCGGTGGACCGACGGCGTGCACCACGCACCCGCACACGTTCTTCGGGCCGCTCACACCGGTCGAGTGGGCGACGCTCATGTACCAGCACCTCGATCACCACCTGCGCCAGTTCGGCGTGTAGCCGACGT
>JAICLH010000070.1 GCA_025927495.1 Gemmatimonadaceae bacterium | reverse complement strand
TGTGGAAGGACATCAGGTGCCTGTGGGTCGAGAGTGCCGAGCGTCAAGGCGCTGCGCTACTGTACTCACGCTGCGGGGACATTGATGTTCTACCACACCCCCAGGCGGCGAAGCTCGCCGCTTCCCTCTTCCCGAAGCGCAGCGCTTCCCCAAGCGAGCGCCAGCGAGCGCTTCCCTCTCTATCCGCTCAGCACTGCGCGCGCATACCTCGCCCACCCGCGCGCATTGCGTATGTGCTCCGCCAGCCGGCGCGGACCCGACATCCGCATCGTCTCGTCGAATAACAGGTCATCGGTCCGGTCCCAGGGGCGCACGCTCCCGTGCCCACTCCACTTGGGACGCACGCCCGCGCGCCACATCGTGTACGCCATCGCCACGGATGGACACACCGACTCGGTGGGGAAGAGATTCGCCGCGAAGTGCCGCTCCAACCGCTGGAGCGCGAACGCGGGGAGCGGCGGCTTGAGGGCCTCCAACACGGGCGCCGGTACGCGCACGCCGGACCACCGAAGCGCCAACCGGAACGTCCAGTAGCAGCAACTGCCGCCGCGACTCGACCGGGCCAGCCTAACGAAATCGTCCCACGCGATGTCGCCCGTCGCGATCAGCGTGTCGAGATCGCGGAACGCACGCCAGGCTCCGGTCGCCATCATGTGCGACCAGGCGAAGTGCAGGCACAGGTGCAGCAACTGGTCGTGCACGGACGGGACGCTCGTCCGCTGGCCGAACGCGATGATCGGCGTCGCACGCGACCACATGTCGTCCGGTGACAGACGAAACGGATGGCCCTCGAAGAAGAGCGCGGTGTGCAGCTCGAGCTGGACGCCCGTGCCCCGCGCATCCTCGAGCGCCGGCAGGTGCTGGTGGCCCTCGAAGAACTCTTCCAGTTGCTCGAGCTCGGTGGTCACCCAGCCGGACGCCAGGAGCGCGGCGCGCGCGCGACCGGCCACCGCGCTGCCGCCGCGGAGCAGCAGGTCCAGATCCGACATCGGCCGCCTAACGAACGAGCCGTATACGGTGAGCGCGAGGGCCGCGCCCTTGAGCAGCATCGCGTCGACCCGCTCGCGGCCAAGGGCCGACAGCGAGTCGCCGAGTCGCTGCTCCAGGTGCATCATGCGGAACTGCGATACGCGGGCGAGGCGCTCGAGTGGCGCCGCGCCGGCCGGCAGCACGCCGCGTCGCGCGGACACGGATCGTAGTCGATCGTACAGCACCGGCTCCGCGCGCTCGCGAGTGGCCAAGGCGCAGAGACGATCCCAGTCCAGCGGCGCGACCAGCAGCTCCCGCAACCGGTCGTCGTTCTCCGAACCGCCGGCACTGAGGAGGAGCACTCTGGCTTCGGGCGACAGCGCACGTCCGCCCTGAGCGTCATTCACGGACGGGATGTCGTCAGTACTGGGCAAGCGTTCCGCTGCGACGAGCGTAATGCAACGCCTCGGTGAGCGCGAACAGACTGAGAGCGGTGAGCAACAGGACGAATCCGATCAAGGTTGCGACGTCGGGGATCACGTCGCGGAACGGAATTCCCTCCAGCAACGTCATGCGCAGGGCGCGCAGGCCGTAAGTGAGTGGAATGATTGCGGACAGGTTCGGAAGCCACGACGGCATCACATGCGTCGGATAGTACACGCCCCCGAGCAAACTGGAAGCCAGGAGCACCACCGACGGCAGCGGCCCGGCCGTGCGGAACGCCAACTGCAGCGAGGCGGCGAACAGGCCGAAGGGGAGATACGCCAGCACGATGAGCGTCATGATCAGCAGCGACCACAGCCACGCGCCCCACACCAGGTGCACGCCTAACGCAAGGCCGGCGCCCAGCATGACGACAGCGCGCAGCGTCGTCCACACGAAATTGTAGCCGATGAGGCCAGCCACCAGCGACGGGAGCGGCGTGCGCGTGCTGAGGAGCGCCTCCAACGTGCCCGTCGCGATGCCGCCCGTGACCACTGCCGGAATCGCGTTGACCGCAGCCATGATGAAGGAGGTCGCGATCATGCCGACCAAGAGGAAGGCGAAATAGTGTCCTCCCTGGAGCTCGATCTTCTGCGCCATCGTGCTCTGAAGCGCCCTGGCCACGTAGTACACGGGCACAATGCCAACGACGATGCCCACGAGAGAGAACACCATCGAGAGCCGATAGCTCAGCGCGGTCCTCCAGCTCGCGACGATCAGCGCCCACGTTTCACGCATCATCCGCCTCCGCGCCGCCCTTTCGCTCCACGATACGCTGAATGAGGTCGGCCAAGGACAGCGTGACGCGCTCGAAGCGCGAGATCGGGATGTTCTGCTCGGTGAGGAAGGCGAGCACCTGCGCGGCCCGGTCGGGCCCGCCCGGAATCTCCATTTCGAGAATCGACCATCCGTCATCGTCCACTCCGCGCGTCTCGACGTCGCGCGCCACGCCCCGCTCCACGAGGGCCGCGATGCCCGGATGACTCGGCTCGCGCGTCCACAGCCGATAGCGCTCGTCGCCGTTCTCGCGCGCGAGACGTGCCGCGGTTCCCGTGGCCAGCATGCGCCCGTGATCGAGCACGGCCACGCGGTCGCACAGCTCGAGCGCTTCTTCGGTGTTGTGCGTGGCGAGCAGCACGGTGCACTTCTGGCGACCGGAGATCTCCTCGCGCAGGAATGCGCGAAACTGTCTCGCCGAAATCGGGTCCAGGCTGCGGGTCGGTTCATCGAGCAGCAGCACGCGCGGGGCGCCGATCAACGCGCGCGCGATGAGCAACCGCTGCTTCATGCCCGACGAAAACGACGCGACGATCTTGATGCCGGTGTCGTCGAGGCCCACGACGCGCAGCAGCTCGGCCGCGCGCGCTCGTGCGGCGCGACGATCGAGGCCCTGCAGCACGCCATACAGCTCGAGGTTCTCGCGAGCCGAGAGGCGCCAATAGAGGCTCCGTTCATCGGCGATCACCGGCGCGAGCACGCGCCGCACGCCCGGCGCATCCTGGATGATGTCGAATCCGGCGATGGTCGCGGTGCCGGTGTCGGGCAGCACCAGCGTCGCCAGGATCTTGAACAGCGTCGTTTTGCCGGCTCCGTTAGGCCCGAGCAGGCCGAAGAACTCGCCCTCGTAGACCTCGGCGCTCACGTGCTGCAGCACCGGCGTGTACGAGATGCGCCGCGGATGACGCAGCATCTCCATCCATCCGCGGCGCACCGGGAACCGCTTGCCCAGGCCGTCGAGGACGACGGAGATGGGCCGGGCGGCGGAGGGCACCGGCGCCTCGAGCGGCGTCGGCGTCGCGGTCTCGGTCACGCCGCCGCCATGGGCGTCGGCGCGCCGTGCCACGCGAGGAGCTGCGAAACGATCTCCGGGACGCGGTCGAGCCCCCGCGCGACGTCGAGGCGGTACACCGGAACCGCCTTGGCGAGCGACACGGCGCGGTCGAACACAACGCCCGCTTCGCTTCCGCCTAACAGAGCGCCCAACGTCGCCTGACGGACCAGGGCGAGCGCCGATGCCATGTCGCCGAGCTTCGTGCGCACGGCGGCCGCATCCGGCGTGTCGTCGCCGCTCACCGGTGCGAGCAGGTAGCACGCGGCCAGCGGCGACCGGTCGGTCATGAGGGTCGTCTCGGAGAAATCGTGGACGAGGTGTTTTTCGCCGGACTCCAGGCCGTCGCGCGACACGCCGAACAACGCGGCTGTATCGTCCCACAGCTTGATCTGGTGCACGCCGGGAACGGCGGTGGGCTGCGCGCCTAACTCGACCGGCAGCACGTCGTCGGTCACGAGGCGCCCGCCGGCGCGCGCCAGCGCGAGCGCGAGCGTCGACTTGCCGTGGAACTTGGGCGCGAGGAACGCGATCGTGCCGCCGTCGAGCGCCACGGCGCTTCCGTGCAGGCAGATCAGGCCGGCGGCGTGGAGGGCGGTGGCGAGCACGCGGCCGGTGACATCGGCGCGCACCGCGGTCTGCGCGGGATTGGGCCCGCTCGTCCAGACAATGGTCCGGCCGTCGGGCGACACATCGTAAATGCCGGTGTCGTCGTAGTCGAGCCGGTAGCCGGCGGCGTGGCGCGACATGCGCACGCGGCACGCCGGCGTCACCTCGAGCTCGCCTAACGATTCGGCGGCGTCGATGGGCGACGCGCTGCTGCGCGCGGAAAATGTCCAGCTGGGCGCGACGTCCGACGACTCACGAAGCTCGGGAAAAACGATCTCGGACCGCAGACACCCGCCGAAGATCGAGTAGTCGGGCATGCGAAGGAGGGGAACCAGGGAGGTCGCCACAATCGACGGCCTCCCCGGATGGAGCGTTAGGAACCAACCCTACACGGTGGGCTGTCCGGACCGCCGCAGAAGTTGTTTCCGGTTCCGCCGATACCACAGATGGTGAAGCCATCTGAGGAACCCTGCAGACCGATCTGCGTGAGCTCCCGGAACGTCCCGAAGCGCTCCACTTTCGGTTTCTGATACACGCGACGCCTCCCTTGTGTCGTGTGGCCGGGCCTCTTGCCCGGCGGAAGTACGGCCCCCGTGGCCGTCGAGCATACTGCACGACAACGATCGAATCTAACTCCGCACGACTGTTTCTCGCGCGGTGTCCAACTCACCAACTAACTCATCAATCGGGCGAACGCGCGAACGCAACCACAGCTCCGCTTGCAACGTGAAAAACAACGTTACACCCAGCTGTGCCCCTCCATTTCGCACGTAATGATCGGACCAACGCCGGAATTCCTCTGCATCGATTATTCCAACCTCTCGTAATGCGGAGTCTTGCATGAGCCCGTTCAACAGGCCCGGGAAGTGCTTGCGCATCGAGTCGTCGAAATAACCGGATGTCACACCCGTGCGTGCGGCACGCGGTGCTAACACAGCCTCTGGTAGCAAACCCCGCACCGCGCGTCGCAACAGCAACTTCGTGTCTCGACCCGTCGATCGCTCCCAACGCGGACGCGATGCCGCGAACTCGATCACGCGGCGGTCGTATAGCGGTGAGCGCAGATCCACACCTTCGTCGAGCGCGAACCCGGTCACGACGCCGAACACTCGGGGAAAGTACGCATGCGACAGATACCATTCTGTCTCGAATGCGGCGCAACTGACGCGTCCCCGCCGTGGCGCGAACGCACGCTCGCGCTCCTCGAGGTGGTGCTCCCTCGCGAACTCGCGCCGAATCCACGACGGCGGACGACGCTCGAGATAGCCCGTTGGGCGACGCCCGCGACGCAACACCGTGATCGCACGACGCGTGCGCTCGCCGACCAACGGATCGAGCACGGTGCGCACGAATTCCCGTGCATCACGCATCCGGAACCCGCCGCCCTTCGCGCGCCAGTCGCGGGCGAGCTCGATCCAGTGACCCGTGCGCAGCAAATCGGCGAAATACACTTCCGACACCTGGAAGAGCTGGTCGCCTCCCATGCCATCGAGCGCGACTCTCGCGCCGACGGCGCGCGTGCCGCGCGCGAGCGCGCGATGCCACATCTCGAACGCGTGCGCGAACGGCTCATCGCGACGCGCCGCGCGCTGCGCCGGACGCTCGAAGAACGGAACGTCGGCGATGCGCACCCATTGGACATCCACGCCCCATCGATCGGCGGTGCTCTGAATGAACTCGTCTTCGCGGCCCGGATCGCCCACCGGATAGCTCATCGAAACTGGAAGCACGAGCCGTTTGCCATCGCGCTCCTGCAGAGCCTGCTGCGCGATGCCGAACACGGCGGTCGAATCCCAACCGCCGCTCAGCCACACGGCAGTGCGTCCCTGCGCCGGCATCCGCTCGGTCGTCGCGCGCATCAAGAGCTCGCGCAACTGCAGCGCGCCGTCGACGAACGAGCTGCCGCCGCGACCGTCATCGCTGGCCACCGGGGGAATCCAGTGGCGGAAAAGCTCGGCACGTTGTTCCGCCCGTCGCACCAGCGTCCAACCAGCCGGCACCGTCTGAACGGCTGTATACGCCGTCTCGTGTCCCGCTGCGAACATGCCGCTCGCAGTCGCTGCGATCGCCGCGAGATTGAGCTCCGCCGGACACTCGGGATGGGCCAGCACACCGGCGACCGTGGACGCAATCACGAGCGTGCCGCCTAACTGTGCGTAGGCGAGCGTCCGTTTGCCGGCGAAATCCCGCGCCGCGCAGACGCGGCCGGTTTTCCGATTCCACACGATGAACGCGAAGTCGCCCTCGAGGCGCTCGGCGCAGTCGTCGCCCCAGGCGCGATAGGCCGCCGCAACCAGGTGCGCCGTGTCGGTGCCCGGCGCCATCACGCCGCGTCTGCCTAACGCAGATCGCAGGTCCGCGCGGTAGTACAGCGACGCGTCGGCCGCCACCACCAGACCGTCCCATTCGGCGACCAGCGTGTCGCCGGCGATATCCGGTGCACACTCCCACGCGTGCCGGGACGCCGCCACCATCGCGCCATCGAATGAGCGGATTTCGCTGACCTCGATGCCCTTCGTGCGCATGGCTTCGAGCATGCGCCGCCCTACTGTCTCGGACGGCGTCCGCTTGTCGTCACCAGAGGCGAACACGCCGAGGATCGCCGTCATGGCGCGTCCACCAAGTGGACTTCCGCCAATTCGGCGAAAGACCCCACGTGCTCGATATTGTCGCCAATGACGTGACCGCCGTATTCCACCCACGCGTGCGCGCCGAAGCGCCCTCGCCGCATCCGCACGCCGACCCGAATGCGGCTACCGCGAATCCCGTGTGCCTCGAGCATTCTGTGGACGGCAACGGCGCGAACGAGGCAGAGGGGCCGGAACACGCCATAGTCCCCGGCACGGCTGACTGCTAGGCCCAACTGTTGAGCCCGGTCCATCAAAGCGGGCTCGACAGCAGACTGAGTGGCTGCGGCAGCGGCATCGGACGACGGGCTGACCAGCCGTCCCGTGGGCCGCGTCCAAACCAACACCTGCGCCGCCAGGAGACCCACCTGCGCCCGCAGGAGGTCAACCCACTCGCGCCGACTCAGTGTGGCCAGTTTGTGAAGGAGTCTCGTCAGTCTGCTCATCCGTCCGCTCGCTTCCGTGCGGAATGACTAGCCGATGGCTCGAGAGCTCCGCTATGAGCTCTATCACATCGGCTCGAATCATGGCCGGATCGGCGTCCGGGTACTGCACGGCTACCGCCGCACAGAGCTCGTCCAGTGAGTTGGTCGCCGGAGGAAGAAGTTCCCATACTCGCGCTCCCACCTCGTTTAAACCGAAGTAGACCTCTTCCTCGGTCGAGAAGAGCACGGCTTCGCCGTCGAGTAACGCCTTGTAGATGACCTTCGGGTTCGCAACCGGAAGCATGCAGTCCCCAGCAGGCGGATACCGAGCCCCGGTCTATTGCCTCGCCATTCGGCGAGCACTTCCGCTGCATCGCGGTCCGAGGCCCACTTCGGCACTAGAAACTCGGGTTCAGTCTCGAACCCGAGAGGGTTTCGAGCACCGAACGTGCCAGTGCCAATCTACCGCGCAGCGCGCCAACCCGGTCCGCAAAAGCTCTCACCCGGTGACACCTGTCACGAAGCGCAACACCGCGCCCCGTGAATCGTTAGCCGACTCGCGCTCCCGCTACACCGGAGTGCGAACGCGCCACACGGATATCGATGCCTAGAACGGCGCCCCCTCCCTCGTGCTCCTCTCCACCCAGGCTAGCCGACAGCGACCGGGACTATTCCCGGGCTGCGCCGCCCATCATCATGACCAGATGCCCCATATCCAGCAAGGCCATTTGTCACATTGTCACGGTGATCGCGTTCATGCGTTCGCCTCGCGAATCATGCTCATCGCCCAACGGCTCGACGGCGTATTGGAAGCGTCGCCTGCCGACCGTGTCACTCGAAACCGTTCCTTGTCACCTCGATCTCCCGAGGATCTCTGATGCTTCCCTGCGCACGCCTCCTGCTCGTCTCACTCATCCTCACACCATCTCTTCTCGCCCAACAAACGGCGCAGCCTTCCGCGCCGACAGCTGCCGTTACCGCTCAAGACTACGCCCGCGCGGAAAAATTCCTGGCGTGGAACACTGCACCTCTGGTGTCTGGCGCGACCGTGCGCGCTACCTGGCTTCCGGGTGACAGGTTCTGGTACCGGAATTCGACCGCGCAGGGCTATGAGTTCGTGATGATCGACGCGGCGCGCCACACACGCACCCGCGCCTTCGACCAGGACCGCATCGCCACAGCGCTCTCGGCGGCGGCCGGCCGCACGTACGACGCGTGGCACCTGCCGTTCACGCGGTTCGATCCTTCGGCCGACGGCAGGTCCATCACGTTCGAAACCGACTCGCATCGCACTTTCACGTGCGACGTCGCAGGCAATCGATGCTCACCGCAGCAAGCTGGCGCCGAGGTGCCCAACAGCGTGGTTTCGCCGGATGGCAAACTCGCGGCCTTCATTCGCAACGACAACCTGTGGTTGCGCAACCTGGCAACCGGAGCGGACCGCCAGCTCACCACCGATGGCGTGAAAGACTTCGGCTACGCGACCGACAACGCCGGTTGGACGAAGAGCGACCGCCCAGTGCTCGCGTGGTCCGCCGACTCGAAAAAAATCGCGACATTCCAGCAGGATCAGCGTGGCGTGGGCGAGATGTATTTGGTCGAGACGCGCGTCGGACACCCGGCGCTCGAGCAATGGAAGTATCCGCTGCCAGGCGACAGCATCATTCCGACTATTCAGCGTGTGATCGTCGACCTCAACGGTCCGCGCGTCATCAGGCTGCAGATGGCGCCGGACCAGCATCGGTCAACGACGTGCGATCACATTCTGTGCGGGCGCCAGTTCGCCGACGTCGAGTGGAGCGCCGATGCCTCGCGCCTCGCATTCGTGTCCACCTCTCGCGACCACAAGCACGAGACGCTGCGCGTGGCGGATGCGTCGACCGGCGCGGTGCGCGACGTGTTGCAGGAGTCGGTGCCCGACTTCTACGAGTCCGGCGACAACGCCGAGAATTGGCGCGTGCTGGACACGCTCAAGCAGGCGCTCTGGTATTCCGAGCGCGACAACTGGGGCAACCTCTACCTGTACGATCTCACATCCGGTGCGTTAGTCAGGCAGATCACCACCGGTCCGGGCAACGTACTTCAGGTTCTGCGCGTGGACCAGAAAGACAAGACGGTCTACTTCACGAGCGCCGGGCGCGAACCCGGCGTGAATCCTTACTTCATGCATCTCTATCGCGTGCGGCTCGATGGCACGCATCTGCAGTTGTTGACGCCGGAGAACGCCGATCACGAGGTATCGCTGTCGCCCGACGGGCGGTTCTTCGTGGACAGTTGGTCGCGCCCCAATGTGCCCCCGGTAACCGTGCTCCGCGATGCGGCTGGCCGCACGGTGATGCCGCTCGAGACATCCGACATCTCGCGTCTCGTGGCGGCGGGCTGGAAGGCGCCGATCCCGATCACGGTGAAGGCGCGCGACGGGCAGACCGCGCTCTATGGCCTGCTCTTCCGCCCGACGGACTTCGACTCGACCAAGAAGTATCCGATCATCAATCACATCTACCCGGGGCCGCAGGTGGGCAGCGTCGGCTCGCGATTCTTCTCGGCGTCCCGCGGCGACGCGCAGTCGTTGGCTGAGTTAGGCTTCGTGGTGGTGGAGATCGATGCGATGGGCACGCCGATGCGGTCGCACGCCTTTCATGCGGCGTACTACGGCAACATGGGCGACAACGGGCTGCCGGACCAGATCGCGGCCATGAAGCAGCTCGCCCAACGCTACTCGTGGATCGATCTCGACCGCGCCGGCATTTACGGCCACTCGGGCGGCGGCTACGCCACCGCGGACGCGATGCTGCGCTATCCCGACTTCTTCAAGGTGGGCGTGTCGGAAGCGGGCAACCACGACAACCGCGAATACGAGGACGACTGGGGCGAGAAGTGGCAGGGTTTGCTGGTGCGTAAGGCGGACGGCACCACGAACTACGACGACCAGGCCAACGAGAACATGGCGGCGAACCTCAAGGGCAAGCTGCTGATCGCCTACGGCACCACCGACAACAACGTGCCGCCGTACAACTCGCTGCTGCTGGTGAACGAGCTGATCAAGCACAACAAGGACTTCGACTTGATCGCGCTGCCGAACCGCCGTCACGGCTTCGGGAACGAGCCGTACATGATCCGCCGCCGTTGGGACTACTTCGTGCGCTATCTGTTAGGCGCGGAGCCGCCCGCCGGCTACGAGATCCACGGCCCGCGCCCCGGCGCGCCGTTGTTCTAATGGATCGCGTCCGAAAATGGATAGGAGAAAACGAGAAAAGACTTGAAAGGATAACAAAAGTGAAACAAGGGATAACGAAAGTGATCGTTCTGCGCGAGGGTGAGCACGATATCGCACTGGGAAGAAAGAGGCCCTATTTCGAGAACAACAGAGGTACTTCTGTCCGTTAGGCAACGCACTTTCCGTCGCGCAGAACGATCACCTTCGTTATCCTTTGTTTCACTTTTGTTATCCTTTCAAGCCTTTCTCGAAGAGACCTCCCTCAGGGCACCGCTTGGATAGCAAACGCGAACGGGCAAATACGAAGAGGGGCACCCGGCTCAACCCGGATGCCCCCTCTTCTCTCTTCCCTCAGCGCAGCGCTTCTCTCGTTACCAGCGATAGTGCGCGAACGCCTTGTTCGCCTCGGCCATGCGATGCGTGTCGTCCTTCTTTTTCATCGCATTGCCTTCGCCCTTCGACGCCGCAACCACCTCGGCCGCCAACTTCTCCGCCATCGACTTCTCGTTGCGATCGCGCGAGAACTGCATGAGCCAACGCATCGCCAGCGCGGTGCGACGCTCGGGCCGCACTTCGACGGGCACCTGGTAGGTGGCGCCGCCCACGCGACGGCTCTTCACCTCGACCACCGGCTTCAAGTTCTGCAACGCCTGCTTGAACACGTTCACGCCCGGCTGGCCCGTGCGCGACTCGACCAGGTCCATCGCGCCATAGAAAATGTGCTCGGCCGTCGACTTCTTGCCCTGCAGCATGAGCGTGTTGATGAACTTCGAAACGGTCTGGCTATCGTAGCGCGCGTCGGCGAGCACCGGGCGCTTGATCGACTTCTGTCGACGACTCACTTGCGACCTCCAGCAGCAGCCTTGGGCTTCTTGGCGCCGTACTTCGAGCGGCTCTTGTTGCGACCGTTCACCCCCGACGCGTCGAGCGTTCCGCGCACAATGTGATAGCGTACGCCCGGCAGGTCCTTCACACGACCGCCGCGAATGAGCACGATCGAGTGCTCCTGGAGGTTGTGCCCTTCACCGGGAATGTAGGCCGTCACCTCGAAACCGTTCGTGAGCCGCACGCGCGCGACTTTCCGCAATGCGGAATTCGGTTTCTTGGGCGTGGTGGTGTATACGCGCGTGCACACGCCGCGCTTCTGCGGATTTCCCCGGAGCGCCGGCGCCTTTTCCTTCTTCTCGACGTCCTGGCGACTGCGCCGGACAAGCTGATTGATAGTCGGCATAACCTCTGGTGGTACGAACGCAAGCCGCCACCGGGGGCGGCACAGAACGATAAAGTTAGACCGCCCCCAAAATTGTGTCAACCAGTTTTCTGAAAATTCCGGAAGAATCAGTGGGCGATTGGGCTCGACGCACCGGCCTCCCGGAAGAACACGAACTTCCACAGCACCCAGCTGCGCACCTTCTGCCCGCCCTTCTTCGCGGGCTCGTAGTGGAGCTTCTTGAGCATCTTCTCCACCGAGGTCGTGAAGGCCGAGTCGCTGGTGGCCACCACTTTGAACGACGATGAGTCGACACAGCCCATCGTGTCCACCACGAACTTCCCGACCACCGACGCGTTGTCACCGATCTTCATGTCGGATTCGACGGTCCCGTTCTGATTCATCCCGTATGATCCCGGCCACCGGATTTTCGGGTTGTCCCGGTCGGGCGCTGCCTCCTGGTCTACGTCGCCGTCGTAGATGTGCGAGCTGTCGATCTGGTTGAGCAGCCACCCGTGTGCCCCACACTTCGGTCTCCCATCGCGGATGGCGCCGGAGCTCTTCGTTGGCATCGCGAATGCCGCCGCGAGCGCTCCCAGTCCAACGATACCGACAACGGACGCGCGCATGTGACCCTCCAAGCAAATGGTGGACGCCTGCTCTCGCACGCCGGCATGGCGCCGGTCGAACACAACGGCCCGGACAACCATAGGTCGCCCGGGCCTCGTGATGCCATACGTGCTTCGATCTTCTCCGCTACTCGTCGCCGCCCAACGGGAACGGAGACGGGATTGTCGAGGCCGTGCTGGTCAGTAGCGGAGCGAACGGAGCCTCCGGAAGAGCCGCGGCCACCTCGGGCTGCGGTGGCGGCTCCACCCCTTCGATTTCGACCTCACTATACCGATACTGGCCGGTACCCGCGGGGATCAAGTGCCCGATAATAATGTTTTCCTTGAGTCCCAACAAATCATCGCGGGCTCCGCGGATCGCGGCGTCGGTCAAGACGCGCGTGGTCTCCTGGAACGACGCCGCCGAAATGAACGACTGCGTCGTGAGGCTCGCCTTCGTGATGCCAAGGAGCAGCGGCTCGGAGGTCGCGGGCTGGTGCGACTTCTTCTGCGATCGATCGTTCACCTCGCGGAACGTTCCTTTGTCCACATGCTCACCCTCGAGCAGCTCGGTGTCACCCGGATCCAGGATCCGCACCTTCTGCAACATCTGACGGACGATCACGCCAATATGCTTGTCGTTGATCTTCACGCCTTGCAGCCGGTAGACCTCCTGCACCTCGTTCAGCAGGTACTCCTGCACGGCGCGCGGTCCCTTGATCCGCAGAATGTCGTGCGGGTTCACCGGACCTTCCGACAGACGGTCGCCGGCGCGCACCCGGTCGCCCTCGTGCACCCGCAAGTGCTTCCCGGCCGGCACCTCGTACAACTGGGCCGCCTGGCTGTCGTCGACCACGGCCTGGTTGCCGTCGCCTAACTTGAGCGGCTGGACGAAGATCTCGCGCTTGCCGCGCTTGATCTCGCCGAACCGGACCACGCCGTCGATCTCGGAGATCGTGGCCGGATCCTTCGGCCGCCGCGCCTCGAACAACTCGGCGACGCGGGGCAGACCGCCCGTGATGTCGCGCGTCTTGTAGGCTTCGCGGCTGATCTTCGCGAGGATGCTGCCCGCGGCGATCCGCTCGCCATCGTCCACCGTGAGCTGCGCGCCCACCGGAATCACGAAGTCGCGCACGCGCTTCTCCTTCCCGCCCTTCTCCTGCACGATCTCGATGTGCGGGTGCAACTTCTTCTCGCGGTCCTCGATGATCACCCGCTGGCGCAACCCGGTGAGCTCGTCGAGCTCCTCGGTCACCGTTTCATCCTCGACGATGTCGACGAAGCGAATCGTGCCGTCGACGTCGGCGATGATGGGGTTGGTGTACGGATCCCACGTGAACACGACCTGGTCGCGACGGACCTCGGCGCCATCCTCGACCATGAGGTACGCGCCTAACGGAACTTGGAAACGCGACACCACCGGCGCGTTCTTGTCGGCGGACGCGCGGATGATGATGTCGCCCTCGTACGAGGTGACGATCTTCTGTTCCTCGGGATTGACCACGTGCACCAAGCGTTCGCCGAACTCGACGACACCGGCAACCTTGGATTTGCGCGCCGTCTGCTCGGCGATACGAGCCGCCGTGCCGCCGATGTGGAACGTGCGCAGCGTGAGCTGCGTGCCGGGCTCGCCAATCGACTGCGCGGCCAGAATGCCGACCGCTTCGCCGAGATCGACCATGCCCATGGTGGCCAGGTTGCGGCCGTAGCACATGCGGCAGAGCCCGCGCTTCGCCTCGCACGTGAGCACCGAGCGAATGCGAACCGTTTCGATGCCCGCGTCTTCGATCGCGCGCGCGGCCTCTTCCTTGATCAGCTCTCCTGCCTCGACGAGCAGCGTGCGCCGACCCATCTCATCGATCTCGTGCGGGTCCTCGACGTCTTCGGCGGCGACGTTGCCGACGATGCGCTCCGACAGCGGCTCGATGATGTCTTCGCCTTCCTTCAAGGCGCCGACCTCGAGGCCGAGAATCGTGGCGCAGTCTTCTTCGGTGATCGTCACGTCCTGCGCGACGTCCACCAAGCGACGTGTGAGGTAGCCGGCGTCGGCCGTCTTGAGCGCCGTGTCGGCCAGACCCTTTCGTGCACCGTGCGTCGAAATGAAGTACTCGAGCACGGAGAGCCCTTCACGGAAGTTCGACTTGATCGGGCTTTCGATGATCTCGCCGATTCCGCCGGTGAGTTTCTTTTGCGGCTTCGCCATGAGACCGCGCATGCCGGCGAGCTGCCGGATCTGGTCGCGCGATCCGCGTGATCCGGAGTCGAACATCATGAACACCGGATTGAAGCCGTTCTTCGCCTTGGCCATGGTCTTCACCATTGCGTCGGCGACGTCGTTGTTGGCGTGCGTCCAGGTGTCGATGACTTTGTTGTAGCGCTCGCCGTTGGTGATGTTGCCGGTCTGGTACGCGCGCTGGAACCGCTCGACGCGCGCTTCGGCCTCCTGCAGGAGCGTGGCCTTCTCGCCCGGGATCTCGAGGTCTTCGATGCCGATCGAGACGCCGCCCATGGTGGCGTGGCGGAACCCGAACTCCTTGAGACGGTCGAGGAACTGCACGGTGCTGGCGAGTCCTTCCTTGCGGTAGGCCTCGAACACGAGCTCCGAGAGCGCCTTCTTCTTCATCTCGCGGTTCTGGAAGCCCAAGGCCGGCGGCACGATGCTGTTGAACAGCACGCGTCCGACGGTGGTGTCCACCCAGCGCGGGCCGCGGCCGTCGCGCACCAGATACCGCACCGGGCTCTGGAACTGCACATTGCCTAACGCAAGGCCCATCTCCACCTCGGCGAGCGTGGAGTAGCGCGGTGCGTTCTTGAGCTTGGCCTCGAAGTCGAGCGGCGCCTTGGTGAGGAAGTAGCAGCCGAGGACGATGTCCTGGCTGGGCTCCGCCACCGGGCGGCCGTCGGACGGCTTGAGGATGTTGTTCGACGACAGCATGAGCAGCCGCGACTCGAGCTGCGACTCGAACGACAGCGGCACGTGCACCGCCATCTGGTCGCCGTCGAAGTCGGCGTTGAACGCCGCGCACACGAGCGGGTGGATGCGGATGGCCTTGCCCTCCACCAACACCGGCTCGAACGCCTGAATGCCTAACCGGTGCAGCGTCGGCGCGCGGTTCAAGAGCACGGGGTGGTCGCGGATGATCTCCTCGAGGATCTCGTACACCTCGGGCGACTCACGCTCCACGATCTTCTTGGCCCGCTTCACCGTCTCGGCGATGCCCTTGTCGACCAGCTTGTGGATGATGAACGGCTTGAACAACTCGAGCGCCAT
>JAICLH010000140.1 GCA_025927495.1 Gemmatimonadaceae bacterium | reverse complement strand
TGCGTTCCGATGAGATCGTGGAACGTGTGTCCCGTGATCGCCAGCACCGGTTGTCCATCGCACTTCGCGTCATAGAGCCCGTTCAGCAGATGTATGCCGCCCGGCCCTGAGGTGGCCAGGCACACGCCAAGACGACCCGTGTATTTGGCATAGCCGCACGCGGCAAACGCGGCGGCCTCTTCGTGGCGAACCTGGATGAACCTGATCCGGCTCTGGCGTGTTCGCAGCGATTCGAAGATGCCGTTGATCCCGTCGCCCGGGAATCCAAAGATCGTGTCGATCCCCCAATCGATGAGCCGTTCGACCAGTAGATCGGCTGTCGTGCTTGTCATGCTCGGCCTTCCTGTCGAGGCAGCGTCCGAAGCGAGAACGCCGCGAAGCTTGACGCGGCGCGCGAGCGGTGCGATTGCTCGGCATGAATCGTTCCGAAGGAAACACGGGCAAATCGGAAGTCGCGGCGCAGTCGCGGTTCGCAACTGACGTGACGCGTCCCGGACGTCATGCTGAGCCCGACCGGGAGCGAATCGATCGCGTTAGGCGGGCGCTGGAGCAGGGCGGCCTTGACGCGGTGGTGTGCGCGCTCCCGAAGAACGTCCTGCTCCTCTCCGGGTATTGGCCGGTCGTGGGCACCAGCGTCGCGATCGCCACTCGCGATGGCCGCATCGCGTTGGCCGTGCCGGCCGACGAGGCGGGGTTGGCGGAGAAGGGGTGGGCGGATGAGCTGCTCACCTTCACGCCCGGATCGCTTCGCGCGATGCAGCGCGCGGGCGACGCGGTGCGCGCTCCCCTCTCCGAACTGTGCCAGGCACTACGGTTAGGCGGTTGTCGCGTGGGGTTCGAAGCAGGCGAGGCCGTGCAGGAGTCATCGTACGCCGCCATCCATCTCTACGGGGCAAGCTTCGGCGCCGTGCTCGCGGATGCGGCGCCCGACGCGTCCTGGGTCGCGGCCGACGACATGCTCGCCGAGTTGCGCGCGGTGCTAACGCCCCGCGAAGGGCAAGCGGTGTCACGAGCGTGCGGAATCGCCCGAACGATGTTTCGCGATGTGCGACGGCACGTTCGCGTGGGGCGCACCGAAACCGCCATTGCTGCGGCGCTTCGAAGATCCCTTGCGACGCGCGCGCCGGGCTCTGCCCGCGGCGATGGATTCGTGTACTGCATGGCCGGCGCGCACGCCGCGTTAGCGGCGGGCGCCTATTCGCGGTCGCGGGGCGATGTGACCATCGCGCCGGGCGACGTCGTGCTCGTGCACTGCAACTCCTACCTCGATGGGTTCTGGACCGACATCACGCGGACCTATTCGGTGGGATCGCCGACGCCGCGCCTGCGCGCAATGTTCGACGCGATATTCGAGGCGCGCGACGCCGCGCTCGCCGCGCTCCGTCCGGGAGTACAAGCCGCCGCCGTCGATCGGGCCGCGCGGTCGGTGTTGACACGACGGAGCTTCGGGTCGGCGTTCACGCACTCGACCGGACACGGCGTAGGCTTTGCCGCGATCGACCACGATGCCATGCCGCGACTGCACCCGGCGTCGCACGATGTCCTCACGAGCGGCATGGTCTTCAACATCGAGCCGGCGATCTACGAGCCGGGCGTGCTCGGCATCCGACACTGCGACCTCGTGTTGCTCGAGGCGTCCGGCCCCCGCATCCTAACGGAGTTTCAAACGACGCTCGACGAGCTCGTGCTCCATGAATCGGCGTGATGCGATTCGCCGAACAAGTGCGGCGCGGGGGCAGGTGTCGCGTGCGCGATCAAGCCCGCCCTTCCACGCCAACACCGTAAACGTGCACTAACTGGCCGCCGAGCCATCCCGACACGCAGAGAAGTGCAACGCCCACAATCGAAAGCAGCACCGGGGCACTCAGTCCCGTGCTCACGTTGGCGCCGTTCTTCGCGCGCAGCCATATGTTGATCGCGTACAGCACGACGACCGCGAGATTGATCGTCATGTGCATCAGAGCAGTTTTCTTGACCGGCGCCGCGCCACCCTTGTAGAAGAACAAGTCGATGAATCCCGGCACCGCGGCGCAGAGGGCGCCGATGAGGCCGCCGATCATCGTGAAGAACGCCACCGTAACCCACGCGCTTCCCGGTGCGCCAGCGAGACGTATGAGATCGCAGGCCAGAGAGAACACCCAGAGTCCGATCGGAAAGACAATCAGCATGGGGTGGATGGGGTGCGTTAGGACGCTGGCGGGAGTACGCATGAGGTATCTCCGTTCACAACGAGACGAGTCGTTCGCGGCGGAGCGCCCGACTCAGGTAATTCCCGCAGCTACTGCTTTCTTGTACTGCCGCTCGCCGGCGCTGCGGACCAGCGTCGCCCAACCGTCCCGCATTTCTCGCTCCAACCGCGATGCTGGCTCACGGATCACATCGTGGTCCCGTCCACCGAAGAACGATCGAGCGCTCGCGTCTCGCCCGCCCACGCAATCAGCGCTCGAGCTCGTGGCGAAATCACCACTTCAACCAGCGTCCCAGCAGCGATCGGATCGTCGGCGTGAGACGCGTGCGGCTGTAAGCGTCCGCCGCCATCTTGATCGCTTCTGCTTGTGTGCCAGAGGGGTGGATGACCCGGGCAACGTCACGCAATCCAATCCCGGCCACCATCGCCAAGGTAAGCTCGTTGATCATCTCGCCGGCATGACGGGCGACGATGGTCGCACCGAGAATCCGGTCCGTCCGCTCCCTGACGTGTATCTTGACGAAGCCGACCTCCTCGCTGTCGGTGACCGCGCGATCCACATCGTGCATCGGGATGGTGAAGGTCTTAACCGGGATGCCGCGCTCGCGAGCCTGCCGCACATAGAGGCCGACATGCGCGATCTCAGGGTCGGTGTAGGTGCACCACGGAATTGTAAGTGCACTCAGTCGCTGCCGCCCGAGGAACAGCGCGTTCCTAACCGCGATGCGGGCCGACGCGTCGGCAGTATGGTTGAACTTGGGCTCCAGGCAGGCATCGCCGGCAGCATAGATGCGACGATTGCTGGTCCGCAAGAAATCGTCGACCCGGACCCCCACCGTGTTGTCGTAGTCGACGCCCGCAGCTTCGAGATTCAGCCCGTCGACGTTGGGCACGCGGCCGGTACCGGTGAGGATGGCATCAACCGCTACGGTGCTCTTGTAGTCATCGCTGATCAGGTCGACGAGCTTCTGCCCGTGTTCCACGCGCACGTTGACGGCCTCGGCGTTGAGCCGTACCTCCATGCCGTCGCGCGCGAAGGAATCCGAGAGGATCTGCGCGGCGTCGCGTTCTTCCCTGGGCAGGAAGAGCGGTTTCTTCTGCGCGATGATCGTCTGCGACCCGAAGCGGCAGAGCGCCTGCGCCAGCTCGCAGCCGAGTGGGCCGCCGCCGATGACTAACAGGCGGGCCGGCAGCTCGGTCAGGTCGAAGACGCTTTCGTTGGTCAGATAGCCGGCCTCGGTTAGGCCGGGGATCGAAGGCCTGTCCGGCCGCGCACCAGTGGCGATCAGTGCCCTCTTGAAGCGCAGTGTCGCGCCCTCCACCGTCACCGAATCGGTTCCGGTGAAACGCGCGTGCCCGAAGAATACGTCCACGCCGGCCGCGATCAGCTGGGGTGCCGAAGCGGCGCGGCTGATGCGGGCGCGAATGCGGCGCATGCGCTCCATCGCCGCGGGGAAGTCGACGCAGATATCGGCTGGAACGTGCGCGCCATATTGCTCGGCATTGCGCATCTCGGCGTACAGGCGCGAGGTGCGGATGATCGCCTTCGACGGTATGCATCCAATATTCAGACAATTTCCGCCGAGCACGCTGCGCTCGACGAGCGCGACCTTCGCACCCAGTGCCGCCACTTCGTGCGCCGCCACCAGCCCTGCGGTGCCGGCGCCTAACACCACGAGGTGGTACGAATCGGCAGGCTGCGGGTTCCGCCATCGGGGTGGGCGCACGTTTCCCAGTCGCTCGCGCTCATACGAGTCGTGCGGGGCCGTTGAGTATGCGTCGTTACTCTGCGACATCGTTGTGATCGTTCGAGCGATGAAGCGCTACAGCCAGCCGCCGCGGAATCCGGCGCCCCGCAAGCCATTGCCGACGTAGGGGCAGTCGCGCATCAGCCTCCAGAACAGTTGGGTGCGATAGTTTTCTATCATCATCACCACGAGGCCCTGGTCGAGACCAAAATGGCCGGCTGAAACCCAAGCTGCGTGATCTGCGCCGCGGAGAGTGGGATTGAAACCGCTCGCGTAGCACTGGGCGGGAAGCATCTCGGGATAACGCCGAAGCATGTGGCTCGCCGCGCACCACGCGATCTCCGGCGCGAACGGCAGTGACGCTAGTGCCGCCCATCCGCTGAGAGTTCCATCATCGGGACCGTACGGCACACCGCGCGCGGCATAGCCATAGAAGCGACGCCGCTCTCTCGACAGCTCCGGCATCGAATTACTCGGTCCGTCACAGGCGGTTAGGCCCCAGCACCGTTTGTCGTAACCGCTAAATCCGTTTGGGTTGCGCCGCGCATACTCGCGTTGAACCATGGTCGCACGCCGGCTGTTCTCGAAATAATCGCAACGCTTCTCGCGCATGAAGCGATCACGGATGCCACGGAAATCGATCCAGGCGTGAGAGAACTGGTGAACGAACAGCGGCCCCGCATACAGAAAATCGTAGCCATACAGATTCTCCCACTGGTATGTCGTGGTCCATGCCTCATAGCAGTCACACTCGAGCGGATGCGTCGGCGATCCTAGCGCGAGCACATACAGCACGATAGCCTCGTTGTAGCCTTCCCAGCCGTAATGCAAGAATCCGCATTCTGGCTTCCACCCCTGCCTGATCGTATCGCCGCCGTTCTGCGCCCAGCGCCAGTCGACGCGCCGGTACAGCGCGTCGACCAGGTCGCGAAGCTCGATTTCGTCCGCCGTGTTCTCGGTGAAATACCTGCTCGCGGCAAGCGCGCCGACGATCAGCAACGCCGTATCGATCATCGACAGCTCCGAGCGCCAGACGCGGGCACCCGTTTGCATGTTGAGGAAGTGGTAGTAGAAGCCGTTGTAGCCGGTTGCCTCAGGGCTCCCGCTTTGATCGCTATCGCGGAGGAAGCGAAGCACGGCGAGGGTGCGGTCCACCGCGTCGGACCGCGCCATCCACCTGCGCTCGACCGCCACCGGATAGGCCGACAATGCGAATCCGACCACGGCGATGCTGGACGGCGAGTTCTCGCGCGACGTGTCGGCGATCAATCCATTGGTCGGATTGACGGTCCTGAGAAAGTAGCCGAACGCGGCGCGCTGTAGCTGATCGAGCGTCTGCTCGTTTATCGCGATGAAAGTGTGCAATCCTCTTCCGGTGTTGACAAGCGTCGACGGTCTGGCAGAGATGCCCCGGTGCCTGTCGCTCGCGAAACTGCGCACAATGCCTCGCGATGGTCACTGCACGCTGCGCGTCCGCATCCAGGGGTTCACCTACTTCGTGTCGTGGCTGGCGTGCCGTCAGCACGCCTCCTGGAACGCGCGCGGCCTAACCCAATACACGACATCTCGTGTTTCACGCGCTGCTCAAAGCGGGAGTCGGCCCTTGAGATCAGACGGACTAAAGGAATCGGCGGAGGCGATCAAGCGTCTACCGCCATCCACCAGCCCATAAACGTTCCAAAGCAGCACGCCTCGCACCCGCCGATCTCGCAGGTAATAGACAACGCCCTCCTTACAGGGATTCTTCCAGTCCACAACCATCTCCAAGTGCGAGTCCACTTCACCGACGGCTTCGTAGCCCATCTCGAAGAGGTCCGAGTAAAAGAACGGCAGGTGGTCGTACGAAACCATCCGACCGGCCATGGCGACGCCCGCGTGACCACCCATACTATTGGCGTTGTCCTCATGCTCCACGCGACGCCACTGGTTCAGCGTGGGATCATGGATGCTCGCCACATCCCCCGCCGCGTAGACGTCGGGATGGTTGGTGCATAGAGACGCGTTCACCCGGATCCCGTTGTCCACCGTGAGTTGAGCTGCCTGCGCCAACTCGACGTTCGGTTGAACCCCGATCCCCGCGACGACGCCGTCGGCGATGATTTCTCGCTCGCGTTTGGTTGCTACATCGCGAACCTTCAAAACTGCCTTCCCGTTGCGTGATTCGCATCCCGTCACCGACGTACCGGGCAACACCTCGACTCCCTTGCCCCGATAGAACGCGTTGAGAAATGTTGCCAGCTCGGGCGGATACATGCGGCTGCCGATGGCCTGGTCCGGAAAGATCAAGGTGACACGCTTGCCGTTCATCGCCAACGCCGCGGCCACTTCCGAGCCGATGAACCCGCCGCCGATGACGGCGAATCGATCGCCATGCTCCGTTAGGCCTCGCAGCCGCTCGTAATCATCGACCGTGCGGAAATAGATGATCTGATCGTCGCCAAACGGTAGGCGGCGCGGGGTGCAACCCGTGGCCAGGAGCAGCTTGCCGAAGATGTAGGCAGTGCCCTGGTCGTCAGTCACTTGTTTGCTCCGCAGATCCATCGCTCGCGCCGTCCGACCCTGGTGAAGCGTCACGCCCTTGCCATCCACCTTTCGCCAGATGCTCGCCAACGGTTTGTCCTTCCAAAGTGCCTTGGACAGCGGTGGCCGGTCATACGGAGGATGCGGCTCGGCGGCAATGATGCCGATGGAGCCATCGCCATCCACTTCACGGATGCCGGCGACTGCCGCGGCGGCGGTCATTCCGCCCCCCACAATCACGTACGTATAGTTAGGCATTGCACCCTCGCGGGAGACCGGCGAAACGCTCGGGTTCGAGGAAGAGAGCGGTACGAACAGGCACTCCCCGACTGCCTGCGCAATGTGCGCTGCGTCGGCCGCGCGCAGGAGTTGCGGTGTGGTGCCCAAGGTGGGCATGGCACGCACCGCTAGTTTGGTACAAACGCGCTACTGGCCCGCGAGGCGCAACGCGACATCTTCGGATGCACGGACGCGGACAGGGAGGGGATCAATGCGCCTCAAGATCAAGGGCTCGCCTGAGGTTATCGTCCCTGGCCGAGGTGCCAGCTCGGCTGCGTGGCACGGGACGCACACCACGCTGCACGGTACGCACGGTTCATTGTGGTGCGGAGTGCCGCGTAAAGCATTACGTGTCAGCAGAATTTGTACCGCACGACTGGCGAACCCTTCCAGCGGACGCATGCGTACCGCGTCTCGCACTGAAATTCTCGCTCCGGCGTGATCGGTCCGACGCTATGTCAGCCGTCGCCTAACGTGGAGGCGGCGAGCGACCGTAGCGCCAGAGTCGGAGACCGCGGCGTGAACATCGCGACAGGTCGGGCACGCGGTGCGCGTCTTGCATTGGAATAAGAGGCTGGACTGGTTGCCGTGTCCTAACGACCCCATCAGGAGGCCGTATGCAAGTTGCGCCCCGCCGGTACGCAGATCTCTCCCTCGTGCTCGCCGCATGTGTCGCGCTGGGTGGATGTAAGGCCAAGGAAAGCGCGTCGATGGCTGACTCCACTTCAACGGCGTCGCAGGCCGCCCCGGCCGACACCTCGGCCACGGCCGCGACTCCTGCCGCGCCGAGCACCGCAGCGCTGTCGGACGCCAACATCATCGCCTTGCTCGATGAGGCCAACATGGCGGACAGTACTCTCGGAGCCGCGGCACTTCCGAAGGCCACGAGCGATGAAGTGAAGCGTTTCGCCAAACTGATGATGGGCGAGCACCATGCCCTGCGTGTCCAGGGACAACAGCTCGCCAAGAAGCAGAACATCACCGCTCAGATGCCGGCAACCGATCCGTTCACCAGCGCGGTAACGAACGAGCAGGCCGCTCTTGCGTCCGCCGCCAAGGGTCACGCCTTCGATTCGACGTACATCGCCAACGAGGTCGGTATTCACCAAGCGGTGATCGGTTGGGCAGGCACGGCAGAAACACAGGCGCAGAATCAGGCGCTCAAGGATTTGATCAAATCCGCCGGACCGGTCTTGCAGAAGCATCTCGATCGCGCGCTGGCGATCCAGAAGACGCTGCATTAGGCCGCGCTGCGGAGGGCAGCGCGAACCGACACGGGACGGCTGCTCGGACGATGCGACGGCCGGCCACAGTAGGTTGCAACACGGCGGCGAAACAAGGTCGTATCGATGAATGGGACGCTGACACGTTCGCGGACCTGATTCCGGAGCGACAGCGCTGAGGTCAGTGCATGCACCACGGACCCGCGCGCACGATGCTCCGGAAATGATTCGTCAGCCGATCCGTACCGTTTTCACCATCGGCCACTCCACGCGGACGTTCGCCGAGTTCGTGGCGCTCCTGCGAGAGGTTGGCGTGACGCTGCTCGTGGATGTGCGCTCGATTCCGCGCTCCCGGGCGATGCCGCAGTTCAACAAAGACACGCTGCCGGACGCACTGGCTGCGGCGGGCATCGGCTACCGGCATCTGGGCGCCCTGGGCGGACGACGGTATCGTCGGAAGAGCGCGCCGCCGTCGCGCAATACATACTGGCGCCTGAAGGCGTTCCGCGATTACGCTGATTACGCCGAGACCTCGGAATTTCACGCCGGGCTGGACACGCTGCTCGCGCTGGCGGCCGCTGATCGATGCGCGATCATGTGTGCCGAAGCGGTCTGGTGGCGCTGTCATCGCCGCATCATCACCGACTATTTGTTGGCCGGCGGCACGCGCGTCGAGCACATCATGGGGCCGCGTCACCTCGTCCCGGCGACGCTCACGCCGGGTGCGCGCGCTCTGACGGACGGAACAATTCGCTATGCCGCGCCGGGCGATGCCGGGGCGACGGCACGCGGCGATTGATGCGGAGTTGCTTTTGCTGCCTCTGGTTGGAGACGGGAGAAACCCGTGAGCCTCGAGTTTTCGATCGGCGTCCGCCTAACGCATTTCTTCGACTTCCTCTTTCTCTCGCTTCTGGTTCGGAGCGGGATCGAGATCCTCGGCGCGCATCCAAAACTCTACTGGCGCGACGACTGCTTGCCCGGGAGCGAGTGGGTCCGCTTCTCGAGACAACCCCTACCGGCCGACAGACCATGGACCGCCGAGGACGAGGTCGCTCCATTGTCACCGTGGATTGCCCTGCCCGGGCGTAATAACCTGGGCCTTGGCCGCCATTGGCATTTCTGGTCTGTCACGGGGTGGGTACTGTGCGGACTCGTCTACATCGTGACGCTCGTCGCGACCGCCGAGTGGCGGCGGCTGGTACCCACCTCATGGTCGATTATTCCCGGCGCCTGGAGCGCGGTCCTCCAGTACGCCACTCTGCACCTGCCGCCGAGCACCGGATACAATGCGCTCCAGCAGCTCACGTACTTCCTCCTCATCTTCGGGTTGTCACCACTCCTGATACTCAGTGGGATGTTGATGTCGCCCGCGCTCGGCGCGCACTTCCCGCGCCTGTCCCGGGTGCTCGGCGGCCGCCAGGCCGCACGGAGCGTCCACTTTCTAGGCCTCGTGGCTGTCGTCATTTTCTTCGTCGGACACGTGAGCCTGGTCGTTGCGCACGGATTCGGCGCCGGGATGGCGAACATCGTCCTCGGTGACGAGCGCCGGTCTCACGCGCTGGCCGTGCTCATCGGCGCGTGCGGCATTGCCGTGGTGATCGCCGTGAACATTCTGGCGACGCGATCATCGCGCCGCCGGCCGGCCGTCACCAAGCGGCTCCTCGAGTTAGGCATTGATCCGCTTCGACGGCTGATGTTTCATCACTGGACGTCGCGGCAGCATCATGCGCACACTTCGCCGTATGCGCGCGTGAATGGACGCGCACCCAGGAATACGCTCTATGCGCGCTCCGTGAATGCCAGGTTCGAGGATTGGCGATTGCGCATCGACGGCTTGGTAGAAGTTCCCCTCAGCCTGTCGCTGGCGGAGCTACGCGCAATGCCGCGCTGCACGCAATCGACGCTGCACGTCTGCATCCAGGGATTCACCTACTTCGCGTCCTGGTCCGGCGTTCGCGTGGCATATCTCCTTGAACAAACGCGGCCGCAGCGTGGCGCGCGATTCCTCGTCTTCCATACGCTCGATGAACGCTGGGAGCATCCGGGCCATGGCAACTACTACGAGGTGATTGACCTCGAGACGGCTCGCGCACCGCAGGTGATCGTTGCGTACGAAATGAACGGTGAAGCGCTCCCCATCGACCACGGCGCGCCGCTGC
>JAICLH010000139.1 GCA_025927495.1 Gemmatimonadaceae bacterium | reverse complement strand
GGGTGGAAGGACATCAGTTGTCCCTGGGTAGAGAGTCTCGAATCGCCGAGGCTCGCGCGCATGGCACTCACGTCGTGCAGACCATTGATGTTGTTCCGCTCCTCAGGCGGCGTCGCCGCCGCTTCCCCCAGCGCAGCGCTTCCCCAAGCGAGCGACAGCGAGCGCTTCCCCATTCCCCATAACCGCTATCAAAATCTCTGACGCAGCTCACTAGCCGGCTTCCCCCCGCGAGGCGTACGCCTAACGGAACCCCAGCCCGACGTACGCGGCGAGAGCCAGCGCGCCCATGACGAGCACGACGCGGTGCGGGATCCTGGCGTCCAGCAGCAAGCTCCACACGACCAGCGGTCCGACGACCGCGGCGCAGGCCCAGCGCGCCAGCACCGCGCCGCCGGTGCCATGGTCGACCAGCAGCGCCAAACAGATTTCGATGAGGGCACCGGCGCTGAATCCGAGCGCGATGAAGCCCCAGTCTCGGTACGGCGACGTGAGGGTCGGAATCATAAGAATCTCCGGTTGTGGCCGACGGAAAGACTCGAGCGTTGTGCTCACGCTTCACCGCGGCGTTTGAGCCACCCGCGCTGCCTTAGCGCTCGCGCGGAGCGAGTAATCGAGATCGATGAGGGCCGCCGCGACGGCATCCGGACGCTCCTCGTGGAGGTATGCGCCGGAGCCGGCGATGCTGTCGGCGCGAAAGTCCGTCAGGCGTGAGGCGAGCAGCGCAACCTCGTCGGCGCCGATTCCGCCGTGTCGGTTCGAGGCGCCGATCAGCAGGCGCACCGGCTGCGCAATGCGCCAGAGATTGTCGCGCAGCGGCTCGCCAACGTGCGCGTGTTGCATGGCTTGCATGACGTGGATCGACGCGCCGATGTCCGCGACGATGGGACGGGCATAGGCGTCGCTGACCTCTGGCGTCACCCAGGATGGATCGGCCGACGCGTCCACGAGCGCATTGCGCACCTTCTTCTTCACGATGCCGTTCGCGCCAAAGAAGCGGAGCAGCGGCGCGAGCTTCATTGCCGCGGACATTCCTTCCGTGTAGGAGCGATCCACCGGCCCGCCGTCGAGGAGCATCACCGCGACGACACACTCCGGACGTCGGTAGGCGAGTCGCAGGGCGACAGCCGCGCCAAAATTCGACCCGACCACGATGGCCTGGCCGACGCCAAGGGAATCGAGCACGGCGCCGACGCGATCGGCCTGCGCATCCAGCGCGTAGTCGCCATCGGCGGGATGCGACGACGTGCCGACGCCTAACGGCTCGATCGCGTAGGCCGGGTAGCCCGCCGCAGCGAGCAGCGGCATGACCTGCCGGTACCCGAACGACGCGCCGATGATGCCGGGGAGGAGAATGATGGGGCGCACGGCCGGCGCGGACGCCGACTCCGCAGCGGAAGGCCGCGCGATCGTCACCGTCAGCGTTTCCCGCGGCGTCACAGCAATGCGGCGTTGGGCGAACACAGAATCCGCGGCCAGCGCGAGTAAGAGCAACGTGATCATGGTGAAGTCCCTCCAGGAGTCGGAGACTGGATGGCGGGGCGCACGACAGTCCGGCGGCCCGGCGTGCGGGCGGTGGCGCGGTCTCGCGCGAACACCAACGGCCGGCCGAGTGTCCCCAACACGATGGTTGGCAGGTCCTGCGCGAGATGGATGAGCATTCCCACGCCCAGCGCCGCGTCCATCGGAGCGCCTAACGAGTGGGCGGCCGTGGCGTAAGCGATTTCGAAGACGCCGACGTTGCCCGGCGTCACGCGCACGACGAGCCCCACGTTCACCGCCAACAGCGCGACGAGACTCCCCGTGATCCCCATGGGCAGGTGGGCCGCCCGCGCCACGAGATGGTAGGACGCAAGCTGGCATGTCCAATCCAGCAGCGTGAGCGGCACTGCCATCGCCAGGCGCCGGGGAGTGATGACGCGGCGCGCGATCTTCGCGATGCGACGGGCGCGGATGCGCCACAGGCGCCGGAACCGACGCGCACCGCTTCCCGCACGACCCACCACCGCGGAGCGCCGACGGCTACCGGACGTCCGCGTCGCCAGCCACGCGGCCGACACGACGAGTATCGCCGCGACGAGCGCCGTCGGCGCCGCTGCGACACGCAACGGCGTGATGAGCAACGCCACGCACAGCACCGCGACGAACCCGCCCATGTTCAATAACCGTTCGAGCGCGACGGTCGTGAGCACGGCATACGTGCGGAGCCCGGTCGCGCGCGTCATGATCACCACGCGGCCGACCTCGCCGACGCTGCCCATGAAAAGACTGTTGAGCGCCGCTCCGACGAACGTCGCGCGCACCACGATGCGATACGTGCCTGCTCCGAGTGCGCGCAGACAAACGAACCAGACGCCGGCCTTGGAGAGGAGCGACATCAGGTGGAACGCCGTCGCAATGCCGACGATGAGCAACGAAGCATGCCGAATCACGGCCAGCGTGCCATGCCAATTCACGTGACGGACATACTCGGCGCCGGCCACGCCAAGGATCACGACCGCGACCACCATCGCCATTGGCCGCCGGTATCGCATCAGGGCCGATCTCATGGCATCATCCCCGCGTGGACATGCTGCCGCTGCGATGCGCTCTGGTCACTGGAGCGACCGGGATGCTCGGGTCGTACGTCGTGCAGTGCCTTGCGGGCACCGGCTGCGCCGTGCGCGCTTTGGTGCGCGACGAGACGCGTGCGTCGTGGTTGCGTCCGTTGGGCGCCGAGCTCGTACGCGGCGACGTCGCGAACGCGGAGGCGTTGCGCGACGCGGCTGCCGGATGCGACGCCGTGTTCCATGCCGCCGCGGCAATCGGCCCGGAGGCCGACTGGGACACGTTCCGCGCGGCCAATGTGGATGGAACGCAGCACGTCATCGACGCGTGCGTCGCGAACGGCGCGCGATTGCTCTACGTCAGCAGCACGGCGGTCTACGGCGATTCGCGCTACGAGCGTGCGCCGCTCGATGAGACGGCAGTGCTGCCCGATCTGCCACAGCACGATGCCTACGGCCGGTCGAAGCAGGAGGCCGAGCGCGTCGTCATGCGAGCCCACGCTGACGGCGTCGTGCGCGCGGCGATTGTTAGGCCGCCGCCGATGTACGGCGACCGGGATCGCCAATTCGTTCCGCGCGTCGCCCGTGTGTTGACGCACGGTTTCTTCCCGTTGATCGGTGGCGGGACGACGACGCTTCCTCTGGTGCACGCCCGCAACGTCGCCGAGGGCGCGATATTGGCCGCCACCAACCGACAGGCGGAGGGGCGGATATACAACCTCACGTGCGACTACCCGCTCACGGTCGCGGATCTGGTGCGGTTCGCGGCCCGTGGCCTCGAGCAGCGCGTGTTCGCGCCGTCGATTCCGATCGCGGCGGGTCGCGTACTGTTCCGCGCGCTCGAGCTCGCGCTCCTCGCTGTGGGGCGCCGCGATGTGTCCCGACACACGGGGGGCACGCTCGACATGCTCACGAAGAACAATCCGTTCGTCGAGGAGCGCGCGCGCCGCGAGCTGCGCTGGCATCCGTCGGTTAGGCACGAGGCCGGCGTCGCCGATGCGTTTCGGTGGTGGAAGGCGCATCATCGGAGCACGAACGCAACGAGGTAATCGCCGAGCCGCGTGCGCATCAGGTGGTGGCCGCCGGCGGCAATGACGACGTATTGTCGCCCGCCTGGCCGCGCCCGATACGTCATCGGTGACGCTTGCGCCGACGCCGGCAGCGCGGCGGCCCACAGCTCGCGCCCGGTCTCCACGTCGTAAGCGCGAAGGTCGTGGTCCATTGCAGCGGCGATGAAGACGACGCCGCCCGCCGTGAGCAGCGGCCCGCCGAGCGACGGAGATCCCCACGAGGCGGGCGCCGGGATGTGTGCGTAATCGCTCATGGTGCCGATCGGCACTTGCCAACGAATGCGACCGGCACTCGGCTCGATCGCGACGAGCGTTCCCCACGGCGGTGGACTGCAGGGCAGACCGAGCGGCGACCGCAGCAGCTCGCGGCGGCTGCCGTACGGCGCTCCGATGTCGGGCGCGACGTCGGCGTCCTGTCCGCTGCCGCGTTGGGCATCGGTTAGTACCGGCGGCAGGAGCGTCACGACGGTCGCGACACGAATGGTGTTCATCACCACGAGTCCGCGGAGCGAATCGACCGCGACGCCTCCCCAGTTCACGCCCCCCAGGAAGCCCGGATTGACCACTGCGCCGCGCACGCTCGGCGGCGTGAAGATGCCCTCGGAACGCAGCGCGCGAATGCGTTGCGCGCACGCCTTTCGGTCGACGGGCGTCAGGCCCCACGCATCTTCGGGACGCAGTCCCTGTGGCGCGACCGGCGGCGGGAATGTCGGAAACGGCTGCGTCGGGGAGGCCAGTTCTCCCGGGACGTCGCTCGCCGGCACCGCCCGCTCCTGCACGGGCAGGAGAGGCGTTCCCGTTAGGCGGTCGAGGACGAAGACCATACCGGTCTTCGATGCCTCCACCACGGCGGGAACGGCGACTCCATCCCGCACCACGGTGGCGAGCGCCGGCTGCGCCGCGACATCGTAGTCCCACAAGTCGTGGTGGACCAGCTGAAATGCCCAGATCTCTTGTCCGGTCGATGCGCGCAGCGCCACGATCGAGTTGGCATCGCGGTCGTCGCCGGGACGCAAACCGCCAAAGTGGTCCGGACTCGCGCTGCCGGTCGGAATGAAGACGAGGTCGTGTGCCAGGTCGGCCGTGAAGAGGCCCCACGAGTTGGCAGCGCCCGAGCGAAAGCCATCGTTGCCGGCCAGACGGACGACCGTTTGGTCGCGGTACGGCACGAGGGGCTCCCAGGCCCAACGCAATCGCCCACTGCGTACATCGAAAGCACGCACGGCGCCGCTCGGCGCATCGATCCGGATGTTGTCGAAGATCGATGACCCCACGATCACCACATCGCCGACGACAACCGGTGGCGAGGTGACGTGATACTCGTGCGCGTAGCGCTCGGCCCCTCGCACACCGGCGTGCAGATCGACAGCGCCCGCGGTACCGAAATCGGCGCAGGGCCGTCCCGTGTCGCCGTCGAGCGCGATCAAGCGAGCGTCGAACGTGCCGAGGAAGATGCGCGTGCGGCAGCGCGCGCCCTGCGTTTGCGTCGAGTCGATCCACGCCGCGACGCCGCGCACGGTGACCTCGTCGCGAGCCAGCGACGCACGATCGAGATGCGCGTCGAATGCCCAACGCTCGATGCCGCGTTCGGGATCGAGCGCCACCACGCGTGCCGATGGCGTGGCCAGATAGAGCAGCCCGTTGACGAAGAGCGGTGTCGACTCGAATGCGGTCGATGGACCGCTGCCTTCTTTTACGCCATCGGACACATCGCCGGTGCGGTAAATCCAGGCTACCTGTAATGACTCGACGTTGGCGCGCGTGATGTCGGCGAGCTCGGAGTAGTGATCGCCGCCTGAACCGCCTTCCACCGTCCAGGACACGACTGCTCGTGGCGAGTGCCGGCGCGGGTCGCGCGAGCGGAGCGTGGCGGGATCACCCCGCACGACGTGATCGGGAACGGCGAGCCGCGGAATGGAATTGCTCAGCCACATCGTGGACGCCGTCAGTGCACACACGAGTGCCATCAGGGCGATCACGCGAAGGCGGTACGGCCTCGATCGGATCGTGAGCGGTTGCATGGACGTGTCTCCGCATCGCGTTAGGCAGGAAGAGCGTGACGCGATGGAGCATGCAAACCGGCGTCGATCCGAGGGCTACGTCAGATCACGGGGACGGGCGGCAAAGAGGGTGTACATGTCGGGCGGCCGCAGCGTATGGCTGGCGGCTGAATGACGTAGACGGAGGGTCGTTGTCCACGCCGGTGCGACTCTGGACGCCGCCGGGTCCGCGGTTCCGAGCGGCGAACCTACTGCGGGTGCGGCGTCTGCGACCGTTAGTCGCCGCGCATCGCGATGAGCGGGCTCACGCGAGCGGCGCGCCGGGCCGGCACGTAGCTGGCGGCGAGCGCCACTGCCGCGAGCAGGAGCGCGACGCCGGCGAACGACAGCGGATCCGCCGTACCGATCCCGAACAACCAGGAGCGGATGATACGCGCGGCGAAGAGCGCGCCCACGGCGCCGATCGCGATTCCGACGGCTGCGAGCGCGATACCTTCGCCGAGGACGAGCCGCAGCACCGCGCCCGGTTCGGCGCCGAGCGCCACGCGGAGGCCGAGCTCCTGCCGGCGCTGTGTGACCGAGTACGACACGACGCCGTACAGGCCTAACGCAGCCAGGAGCAGTGCCGCCGCGGCGAACACGGCCATGAGCGCGCCGTTCAATCGGGGTTGGGCCACCGACTGATCGACGATCGACTGCAGCGTCTGCACGTTGTAAATGGGCAGGCTCGGGTCGATGTCGTGTACCGCCTCGCGCACGATCGGCGTCAGGGAGGCCGCGGTGCCGCGGCCGCGGACGACGAGCGTCATGGTGTGCAAGATTCTCACCGACCGCCGCATCGACACGTAGACCACGGGCGCCGGTGGCGTCGCGAGGCTGGTTTGCGCGGCGTCGTTCACTTCGCCCACGATCTGGTAACCGGTGGGTTGCGTGTTGAACGCGATCTGCCGATCGACAGCGCTCGCATTCGGCCAGAACGTGTGCGCGGCGGTCTGGCTCAGCACGATGGTCGGCGCCGCCTCGTCCCAAGCGACGTCGTGGCCACCCAGCATCCGCATCCCCAGGGCGCGGAAGAATCCCGGCGTCACGTAGCGAATGGTGCTCATGAGCGGATCGTTAGGCGGGCGTGGCGGCTGGCCCACCAGCCGGATCGACGTGAACACGCCGCCGCCCACCAGGGGCGGTGTGTCGGTGGCGCCCGCGGCGACGACGTCCGGCCGGCCCGACAGGTCGTTGAGCAGCGACCGATAGAATGCAATGCCGGTGGAGTCGGGATACCCAGACCCGAGCGTGATCTGGGCGGTGATCGTATGCTCGGGACGGAAGCCGGGATCCACGCGCATCATGCGCGCCAAGCTCTGGGCGACGAGCGCGGCACACACCGCGAGCACGACGGTGAGCGACAGCTCGCCGATCACGAGAAGGCGGCGTGTGTGATGCGCATGGCCGTCGCCGGTGTTGCCGCGGCCGCCGTCGCGCAGGGCTTTGCCTAACGAAGGCAGGCTGGCGCGCACGGCCGGCCACAACCCGAAGAGCGCCGATGCGCCCAGGCTCAAGGCCAGCGCGAACGCGATCACGGGCACGTCGAGGCCGAACCCGCCGGTGCGCGGGATCACGCCGGCCGGAATCCCGTCGCGCAGCACGCGCAGCGCGAGGCCGGCCAGGCCGACGCCGATCGCGGCACCGGCGAGCGCCAACAGCACACTCTCCACCACCAGCTGCGCCACGAGCCGTCCGCGCGACGCGCCCAACGCCTGGCGCACGGCGATCTCGCGGCCCCGCGCCGCGCCGCGCACGAGCAGCAAGTTGGCCACGTTCGCGCACGCGATGAGCAACACGAGCATCGCCGCGCCCAGCAGCACCAGGAGCGGCCCGCGCGTGCCTAACGAAAGGTCGTCGCTCAACGAAAAGACGCTCGCGGTCCAGCCGGCGATCTCCGGATTCTCGTGCGCGATCTGCACCTCGGCGCCGTAGAGGTCCGATCGAGCCGATTCGACCGTCACCCCAGGTCTGAGGCGCGCGATCGCGCCGAACAGATGCTGCGCGTGCCGCTCGACGCTCGGGTACGACGTGAACTCGACCACCGTGATCACGTCGAGGGGCGCGCCGACGAATGCCGGTCCAAGCAGCTCCGCGTCCCGCGGCAACACCCCGATCACCGTCCGCAGTCGCCCGTTGATCGAGAGCTGCGCACCGAGCGCCGACGGCTTGCCGCCGAAATACCGCTGATAGAACCCGTAACTGATGAGCACCGCATTGCTCGTCTCACCGCGGGCGTCGTCCGACCCGAACGACCGGCCGAGCACGGGATGCACGCCCAAGACATCGAGAAAGTTGGGCGTAACGACGAGCGACGTCGCGCTTTCCGGGCCGCCCCGGCCGGCGATGCTCGTTAGGCCGCCGGCATAGAGCGCCATGTCGGTGAACGAATGCGTGCGGGCCTTCCAGTCGCGGAAATCCGGCATCGACACGCCGAACCGCGGCACGCTCTTGTCGGGGTTCGTGTCCCACAACGACACGATGCGGCCGCCGTCGGCGAAGGGCAGCGGACGCAGCAGCACCGCATCCACCACACTGAAGATCGCCGTGTTCGCGCCGATGCCCAACGCGACGGTGAGAACGACGATCGCCGTGAACAAGGGGTTGGCGCGCGCGGAGCGCCACGCCAACCGCGCATCCTGCGCGAGGAATTCGGACCAACGGGCAACACGGCGCGGTTCGCGCCGACGCGTACCGGGTTGCATGCGCTCTCCTGGCGGGTCGAACACAACGTGCGTAACGGGACCGGGATGTCAACCCGGTTTGACGGGACTCGGACGCGAGTCCGGCATCTCGACGCCGAGACGACGCAGATCGCGCTCCGCATCATGCACCCACGAGGCATTGGCGCGCGGGTTGGCCGGACTCGGATGCAACACACCGCCGGTGACCAGTCCCTCTGGAATCACGCGCCGCACGCGCGATTCCGCGAACCGGCCGAGGCCCGCCACGACGCGCGGTGACAACGCGTCGATACACCGGGCGAGCGCGCGATCGCACGCCGCGAACAACGCCTGCTGCTCGGCCGCGGGCAGCCTGTCCGGAGTGCGATTCCGACCGGTCGCTTCGACGAAGAGCAGCGGACAGTAGTTCCAGACGAAGAACCGGGCGAAGAATCGTTCCGGCGTGCCGTACCGATCGCGCGCCCAACCCCAGAGGCGCCGGCCGCTCACTTCGCTGCGGGCGCAGGCGAAGCCGGCCACGGGCCGCCGCGGATGCACCCGCGCCGGCTGCCTAACGGGAGCCTCGATGCCGAGCCAGTCGCGCACCATCGCGACCTCGCCGAACGGGACGCCCGTCTGCGCCATGCCGAATGGACCCGGGTTCATGCCCACGAGAATCACCTCGCGCGGCGTCTGCGATCCATAGCGGCGCAAATACTCGGCGTGCGACGTCCACGCGTAGTCGAGCGGGTGATACACGTAGGCCACGGGCGAGCCGAACTCGAGTTGGGCAGTGTCCCGCCGAAGATCGCGCGCGATGGGAACGAGACTGGCCATCTGACATCTTGAAAGAGTGGTGCTTGTCGGCGACGCACTGCTCGCGTACCTGTTCGAGTGCGGCCGGACAACCTGTCCGCTGGAATCTGCGTTCGTGCACATGCTCGTGGGAGATCCGTGGTGCTGCGTGGGAAAGTTCTGTTCGCATACATCGTCGTTTGCATCCTGTGGGGCTCCACCTACATCGCAATTCGGATCGGCGATCGCACCTTGCCGCCGCTGCTCTTCGCGGGCGTGCGGTTCTTGATCGCCGGCGTGATCCTGTTCGTCGGAGCGCGCGCCGCTGGGCAACGGCTGCCGGCCAGGCCGCGCGACTGGCGCGACCTGTCGATCGTCGGGCTACTGCTCCTCTCGGGCAATACGTGCGTGGTGGTCGCCGAGCGTTTCACGCCGGCCGGCGTGGCGAGCGTGTTCGTGGTGATGGCGGTTGCGTGGACGGCGGTGTTCGAGACGCTTGCCGCCGGGCATGCCGGCGCTCTATCTCGGCGCATCGTGGCCGGGCTTGCGTTAGGCCTATTTGGAACGATCGTACTCGTGGGTCTCACGCCCGCGGATCTGGCGAGCGCCGACTGGCGCGGTCCGGCCATTCTCACGTTGGGCACGCTCTTGTGGGCAGCCGGCGCCGTATACTACGGCCGCAGCCATCCGCAGGTCGGTACGTACCTCGGCGCCGCGGTTGAAATGATCGCGGCAGGCCTGGTCATCACGGCGCTCGGCCTCGCGGCGGGTGAGGGACCGCACTTTAATCTCACGACGTCGGGTGCCGGCGCGCTCGCGTATCTGATCGTGTTCGGCTCGTTGTTGGGCTACAGCGCCTACAACTACGCGCTCGCGCACGCGTCCGCGACCGTGGTCGGCACGTACACCTACGTCAACCCCGCCGTGGCGGTGCTGCTTGGATGGTTGCTGCTTCACGAGCAGATCGACGCGCGCGTGATCGCGGGGATGGGCATCGTGCTGGCGGCAGTGATCCTCACGCAGGTTTCGTGGCGGCCGGCGCGCGTACGCGCGTCAGCCGCCGACGACTGACCTGCGGCTACTCGTAGCGCAGGGCCTCCACCGGGTCG
>JAICLH010000150.1 GCA_025927495.1 Gemmatimonadaceae bacterium | reverse complement strand
GCTACTCGTAGCGCAGGGCCTCCACCGGGTCGATGCGTGACGCGCGGAACGCGGGAATGTAGCCGGAGGCGAAGGCGACCAGCGAGAGTGCGACCGCGGCGAGCACCATCACCGCCGGGTCGCGGCCCCTGAGCTCGAACAGCAGCGACTGCGCGGCGCTGCCTAACGCGAACGCCGTCCCGAGGCCGATGATGCCGCCGATGAGCGTCATGAGCGCCACCTGGCGCAGGACCATCAGCTGGACGCGCCCGCCACTGGCGCCAAGCGCCATCCGCACGCCGATCTCGCGCGTCCGTTGGGCAACCGAGTACGCGAGCACCCCGTACAATCCCACCGCCGCCAAGAGCGTCGCCAACACGGCAAACGCCGCCGACAACGTGCTGATCAGCCGGTCGAGAAAGACGTTGTCCTTCACCTGCTGCGTCATCGTTTTGAGCTCTTCCACCGGCAAATTCGGGTCGAGCGAGCTGACCACCTTCGGAATCTCGCCGACCAGCTGCTCGGTGCTGCGCGACGTCCGGACGTAGTAGAACGAGTAGCCCAGGGCCGTGTCTTGCGCCGCCGGCACGAAGAAGACGGCCGGCACGTCCGCCTTCACGTCCCGGTAGGCGACGTCGGGGATCAGGCCGACGATTTCCATGTCGAGCGAATCGCTGTGCACGGACATCCGCTTCCCGACCGCGCCGCTGCCTAACCCAAACTTTCTCGCAAAGGCCTGATTCACGATCGCGACCTTGGGCGCTCCCGCTTCGTCCGACGGCGTGAATTCGCGGCCGCTCAGCAGTCGGACACCGAACGTCTTGAAGTAGCCGGGCCCGATCTCGTTGAGACGCGAATTGACGTCGGTGTCCGGGCCTTTCTTGAAGCCCTCCACCGACACGTTGTCGCCCCAACTGCTGTTCCCCAGCACCGGGATCATCGCCTCGGTCACGTTCGTCACGCCGGGCAGCGCAGCCAATCGCTCGTGCAAGCGCCCAAGAAACTGGCGCGCGTGGGCATGGTCATAGCCGTTCAGCTCGGGCTCGACCAGGAACGTGGCCATGCTGTCCACGCGGATGCCGAGATGCACCCGCGTGACGTTGCGGAGGCTCTTGACGAACAGCCCGGCCGAGATCAGGAGCGCCATCGAGAGGGCGATCTGCGCGGTGACTAACGACGACCGGAAGCGCGCCGCCGACCGCGCGCCCGAGTGTTTGCCGGTGCCGGCGCGGATCGTCGACGCCAGATCGGCCCGCGTGCTGTTGAGGGCCGGGAACAGGCCGAACAGCACGCCGGTGGCAAGCGACAGCACCGCGGTGAACACGATCGCCGATCCGTGGAGGCCGAAGTCCATCACGCTCGACGTGTCGGTCGGCAGGATGCCCGCAATGAGGCGGAGCGTCCAATACGCGATGAGCAGGCTCACCGCCCCGCCGGTCACCGCCAGGACGCAGGACTCCGTAAGCAGCTGCCGAAGCAGTTGCGAGCGCGTTGCGCCTAACGAAAGCCGCACGGCCATCTCGAGTGAACGTCCCGCGCCGCGGGCCAACAACAAATTCGCGATGTTGGCGCACGCGATGAGCAGCACGATGCCCGTCGTTGCCAGCAGCAACGTCAGCGGCGTTTTCACCTCCTGATGCATCGTGCTCTGGCCGCGACGCCCATCGGTGAGCGTCAACACTCCGGCGCGGAATTGCTTCATGGCAGCGTCGCTCATCTCCGTGTGCAGCGGCGCCTCGATATCGTTGATGATCGGATGGAACACCGCGTTCGCGAGTACTTGTGCCCGCCCGATTGAAACGCCCGGTGCAAGACGCGCGAACACGTAGACCCAGTACGTGCGCCGATCCCTCGTGGCGTCCGGCCAACCGGGAATCACGCCGCGTGCGATCATCGGCTGCATCGTGATCGGGACGTATACCATCGGTTCGATCCCGAGCGTCGTCCCCTCGAACCCCTTCGGCGCCACGCCGATGACGGTCATCGACTGCCCGTTGATGATGATCTGTTGCCCGACGACGTTCGGATCGGAGCCGAGATCGTTCTGCCAATAGCGGTAGCTCAGCACCGCCACGAACTCCTGTCCGACCACACGATCGTCGTTCAGTCCGATCAACCGGCCGAGCACCGGGTTCAGGCCTAACGTCGAGAAGTACGACCCCGAGACCAGCATGCCGTCACCGCTCAACGTCTGATGATGATACGCGACGTTGGCGCCGAACGAGCGATGCGCGGCGACACTGCTGAATCCAGGGTGCGCCTTCTCGAGATCGCGGAACATCGGATAGTCGAAGATCACATCACAGTCGCCGGCTTCGTTGCACGAGTTCTCGCCGGTCGTTGGTCCGCCCGAGAGATCCACGAGGCGGCCCGGGTCACGCACCGGCAACGGCCTCAGCAACAGCTCGTTGAACATCGAGTAGATCGCCGCGTTCGCACCAATGCCGAGCGCCAATGACAACACGGCCACGGCGGTGACGAAGGGCGACTTAACAAGCGTCCGAAGCGCGAGCGTGAGGCTGGCCATGATCATGTCACACCGCCTTGTCCGGTGTTCTCCGGTCCTGTCCGCCGTTCTTATTCGTACCGCAGCGCCTGGATCGGGTCGATCCGCGACGCGCGCAGCGCCGGGATGTAGCCCGAGGCCAGCGCCACGACCGAGAGCATGACCGCCGAGATCACCATCACCGACGGGTCGTGGCCCTTGAGCTCGAACAAGAGCGATTGCGCGGCCCTGCCCAACGCATAAGCGCCGGCGATGCCGACCACGCCGCCGATCAGCGTCATGAGCGCGACCTGCCGCAACACCATGAGCTGCACCTTGCCGCCGTCCGCGCCTAACGCCATCCGAACGCCGATCTCGCGCGTCCGTTGGGCCACCGAGTACGCCAGCACGCCGTACAAACCCACCGCGGCGAGCAGCGTCGCCAGGAGCGCGAACGCCGCCGACAACGTGCTGATCAGCCGGTCGAGGAACACGTTCTCCTTCACCTGCTGCGTCATCGTCTTGAGCTGCTCGACCGGCAGATTCGGATCCAGCGACTTGACCACGCGCGGAATCTCCTGCAGCAGTTGCTGCGTGCTCCGCGACGTGCGCACGTAGAAGTACGAGAAGCCGAGACTCGTGTCCTGCAGCGTCGGCTCGAAGAACACCGGCGGTATCTCCTGCTTCACTTCGCTGTACTTGGCGTCGCGGATGAGTCCCACGATTTCCATGTTGAGCGTGTCGCCGCCATCCGACATCCGCTTGCCGACGGCATCGTTGCCTAACCCGAACTTCTTCGCGAACGCCTGATTCACGATCGCGACCTTGGGCGATCCGACTTCATCGGTCGGCCGGAATTCGCGGCCTCTCATGAGTGCGATCCCGACGGTCTTGAAGTATCCGGGTCCCACCTCGTTGTACCGCGAATTCGCGTCCGTATCCGGTCCCTTCTTGAATCCTTCCACCGACACATCCTGGCCCCAGTTGTTGCCGGCGAGGAGCGGCACGAGCGCCTCCGTCACGTCCGTCACGCCGGGCAGCGCAGCCAATTGCTCGTGCAGCCGCGCGAACAGCTGGCGCGAATGCGGATGGTCGTAGCCGTTGAGCTCCGGCTCGACCGAGAACACCACCATACTGTCGACGCGAATGCCCAGATTGACCTGGCTCACGTTGCGCAGGCTCTTCACGAACAGCCCCGCCGAGATCAACAGCGCCATCGACAACGCGATCTGCGCCGTGACTAACGACGTGCGGAAGCGCGCCGCCGAGCGCGCACCAGAGTGCTTGCCCGTGCCGGCGCGGATCGTCGAGGCCAGGTCCGGCCTCGTGCTGTGCAGCGCCGGGAACAGGCCGAAGAGCACACCGGTGGCCACCGACAACAGAGCGGTGAACACGACGGCCGACCCCTGGAGTCCGAAGTGGAGCGTGGACGCGGTATCGGTGGGCAGCAAACTCGAGATCAGGTGCAGCGTCCAGTAGGCTACGAGCAGGCTGACGGCGCCGCCGATCAACGCCAGCAGGCACGATTCCGTGAGCAATTGGCGCAAGAGCTGCCACCGCGTTGCGCCTAACGAGAGCCGCACGGCCATCTCGAGCGACCGGCTCGCGCCCCGCGCCAGCAGCAGGTTCGCGATGTTGGCGCACGCGATCAGGAGCACGATGCCCGTCGTCCCCAGGAGCAGCGTCAGCGGCGTCTTGGTTTCCTTGTGCATCGAGCTCTGGCCGCGGCGCCCATCCGTGAGCGTCAGCGTCTTCGCGCGGAAACGCTTCATCGTCGCGTCGCTCATGCCCTTTTGCAGCGGCGCTTCGACGTCGTTGATGATCGGGTGGAACACGGCGTTGGCGAGCACGGTCGCCCGCTCCATCGATACGCCCGGCGCCAGACGCGCGAAGACGTACAGCCAGTACGCGCGCCGGTTAGTCATAGCGTCGGCCCAACCCTGCATCATCAGATTGCGCATCGTGATCGGCACGAACACCTTCGGCTCGACCCCGAGCGTCGTCCCCTCGAATCCTTCAGGCGCTACTCCGATGATCGTCATCGAGTGGCCGTTGACGACGATCTGCTGGCCGACCACGTGCGGATCGGAGCCCAGGTCGTTCGTCCAGTAGCGATGGCTGAGCACGGCCACGTAGTTCTGGCCGACCACGCGGTCATCGTCGTATCCGATCAGCCGGCCGAGCGCCGGCTTGAGGCCCAACGTCGGGAAGTACGAACCCGATACCAGCATGCCGTCGCCGCTCAACGTCTGGCGGTGATACGCGACGTTCACGCCGAACGCACGATGGCCCACCACGCTGCTGAATCCGGGGTGCGCCTTCTCGAGATCGCGGAACATCGGGTAGCTGAAGACGACGTCGCAGTCGCCGGCCTGATTGCAGGAGTTCGAGCCCGGTGAGGGACCCTGCATGCCGAGGTTCACGAGCCGCCCCGGATCTCGCACGGGGAGCGGCCGCAAGAGCAACTGGTCGAACATCGAATAGATCGCTGCGTTCGCACCGATGCCCAGGGCCAATGACAGCACAGCAACGAACGTGACGAACGGCGATTTGAGGAGCGTGCGGAGGGCAAGCTTCAGGTTGGCCATGGCGAGTTCCTCATGAAACGCGGTTCGTCCGCGTCGTCTGCGTGAGACACCCGGTCAACCGGGATGGTTTACACGACACGGCCGGCGAAGCACTGAGCCTCGCCGGCCGCGTCGCACCACCCACTACGGTGCGATCAGTATCCGGGATTCTGCGTCAATCCCGGCGTCACATCGATCTCCCGCTGTGGAATCGGATACAGCGCCTGCTGCGCCGAAATACCGAGCACGGTGGTCGCCAACCCGAGCCGCACCAGGTCCGGCCAGCGATCGCCCTCGAACGCCAACTCCTTGCGGCGTTCGTCGATGATCGTGTTGATCATGTCCGTCTGTGACAACGAGCCGATCGGGGTGAGCCCGGCACGCGCACGAATCTCGTTCACCTTTACGCGCGCGGTGTCCAGGCTTCCGACCCGCGCTTCGGCTTCCGCGCGAATCAGGAGCACTTCGCCAAAGCGGATCACGTGCGGGAACTCGGTGCCCTGCACCGACCGGAACTTCGTACCCTCTTGCGTGTCGTCCTCGATCGAGATCGACCACTGGCCGCGCGTGTCTACCGGATCGTAATCCGCCACGTCGCCGCTGGGATCGAACGACGGATCGAAATCGTGCATCAGATCCGTCGTCGGCGCGACTTCGTAGCGTCCGTCGAACAGGTAGTAGAACGACAGGTTGTTGAACTGCTGCGCGGTGAAGATGATCCGGAAGATGTCCTCCGGCGTCGGGGCGCCATCCTCGGCGAAGAGGTCGGAGAAGTTGGGCGCGAGCGAGTACTGGCCCAGATCCTCGACCGCCTTGGCCGCCGCCGCGGCGCCCGCGTAGTCACCCTCGTAAAGCAGCACACGCGCGCGCAGCGCCATCACGGCGCCTAACGATGCCTGCGTGGTCTGATTCGGGTTGGAGATGAAGGCCTGCGCGGAGTCGAGGTCCTTGAGAATCTGTGTGTACGTGTCGGCGACCGACGCGCGCGTCGAGCCCGCGGGGTCGTTGATCGTCGTCGCCGGCGTGAGCCGGAGCGGCACGCCGCCGAACAGCTTGACCAGGTTGTGGTAGTTGAGCGCGCGCAGGAAGTACGCCTCGCCGATGATCTCGTGCATTTCATCGGGATCGAGGTTCGTCACCTGCGGCACCTTGGCGATGATCTCGTTGACACGGTTGATGTCGTCGTAGATCGCAATCCAGATGCCGGCGATGGTTTCATTGTCGGCGCGCAGCTCGTTGAGATCGGCGTCGCCGAACGACGTCAGCGTACCGGTATGCTCGCTGTTGTCGGCCGAGAGATCGAGGAAGATCGGGAAATCCTGGCCGTAGTACGACAGGCTCTGCAGGCCGCCGTACGCGCCGAACAATGCGGCGCGCGCGCCGACGGCATCGGTGATGGCGCTCGACTCGGGAATGGAGTCCGCCGGTTTCACGTCGAGCGGGTTGTTGCATGCGGCCGTCGCCGTGATGAGCGCAGCCGCCAGGAAGAATCGGATTCGCATGGGTTGGCTCACCAGTTGGTGGACAGGCCGATGGAGAACGTCCGCGCGCGTGGATACGCGTAGTAATCGGTGCCTAACGCAATGTTGGACGTCTCGCCGTTGCTGTTGACGTCGGGATCGTAGCCGGTGTACTTGGTGAAGTTGTGCAGGTTGTGGCCGGTCACGTACAGCGTCGTGTTCTGCAGCGACCGCACCGGCATCAGGGTCTCGGGGATGCGCCAACTGAGCGTGATCTCGGAGATCCGCAGGTACGAGCCATTCTCGATGAAGCGGTCGGAGATCTCGCGGGCGCCGGACGTCCCGTCGAAGCTCGCCCGCGGCTCGTTGGTGATCTGGCCGGGATGCGTCCAGGCGTTGGCCGCGTACGTGAACTTGTTGTCGTAGTTGTAGCCGCCGTCGTCGGCGAAGATGCGCATGAGGTTGAACACCTTGGCGCCGTAGCTGAAGTCGAGGAACGTGCCTAACGATACGCCCTTCCACGACCACGTGTTCCGGAGGCCGCCGAAGAACTTCGGCTGCGGGCTGCCGGCGTCCACCCGGTCATCCGACGTGATCTCGCCGTCGCCGTTCACGTCCTGGTAGATCGCGTCGCCCGTCTGCGGGTCCACGCCCTTGAAGTGCAGCACGTAGAACTCGCCGATCGGCTGGCCCACCGCCACCCGGCTGATCGGCCGGAAGTTCTCGCCGTCGCCGAACGGCTGGTTCTCGAACAGGGCGGTCACCTCGTTGTGGTTGAACGAGATGTTGAAGTCCGTATTCCACGAGAATCCGTTCTTGTCGTCCGAGCGGAAATTCGCCGAATTGAATCCGAACTCGAACCCGCGGTTCAACACGTTGCCGATGTTGTCCCAGTAGTTGGCGAAGCCGGTCGTGGCCGGGATCGGTCGAAACACGATCAGGTTGGACGTCAGGCGGTGATAGTAGTCCGCGATCACCGTTAGGCGGCCGCCGAACGGATACCAGTCGACACCGCCGTCGAACTCGTGCGTCGATTCCCACTTGAGGTTCGGGTTGGCAAAGTTCGTGGGCGCGATGCCGGGGTTCTCGCCGTAATTGGAAGTACCATAGACGCCTAGGTATGAGAAGTTCGCGAAGTCCTGGTTGCCGGTCACGCCGTAGCTGGCGCGCAGCTTGAGCTTGCCGAACTTCTGGTCGAAGTCGCCCATGAACGGCTCCTCGCTGATCACCCAGCCGCCGGCGATGGCCGGGAACACCCCCCACCGGTTGTTCGGCCCGAAGCGCGACGAGGCGTCCGTCCGGAGGCTGCCGGACAGCAGGTACCGATCTTTCCACGAATAGTTGGCGCGTGCGAACGCCGACTCGAGATTGTGGTTGACGGACGGCACACCATCGAAGCTCGTGATCACCGTCCCGTTCCGCACGTAGTGAAACTGGTCGCTGCTGAAGCCCTCCGCGCGCACGAAATTCAACGCGTCGGTGTTGTACTGCACGCTGCCACCACCCACGATGTTCAGGCTCGCGGCGTCCGCGTTCTCATGGCTGTAGGTGAGGAATCCCTCCAGCACGTACTGGTTGCCCGTGCTGTAGCCGCTCTTGGCGACGCCGCGCGCCTGCGCCGCGTACGTGCCGTCCACCAACGGCGAGTCCCACTCCAACTCGTTCATGGTCAGCACGTCCGCGCCGAATCGACCGGTGAGCGACAAGCTCGGGATGAAGTGGTACGTGCCCTCGACGTTGCCGAGGAAGCGATCGGTGGTCGTGGGCAGATTGTTCAGATCGGCAATGGCGACGGGATTGGCGTAGTACAGGGAGTAGTCGTTGCCGGCGAATTGACCGTCAGGCGCACGGACCGGGTAGATCGACGCCTCGCCGATCGCGTTGGTGACCACACCCGTTAGACTGTTGTCGCCGGGAATGCGGTGGTCCAGCTCCTTCGTGTAGGCCAGCGACGTCTTGATCGAGAAGTTGGGCGTCGCGTCGAAGTCGATGTTGGCGCGGCCCGACGCGCGGCTGTACGACGAGCCGAGCACGATGCCGGTCTGCCCGAAGTACGAGCCACCCAGGCTGTATTTGAGTCGGTCGCTCCCTCCACTCAGGCCCAAGTGTACGTTGCCCACCGGGGCCGTGCGGAAAATGGCCCGCTGCCAATCGGTCGAGTGCGCGTCATCGACACCCGGCGTGAACGGATCACTGTCGCCGTCGTTCTCGGCGCCCTGGTTCATGAACGAGACGTACTGCTTCGCGTTCATGAGACTCAGGTAGCGTTCCGGCTGCTGCCACCCGGTATTCGCGTCGAACGTGAAGTGCGCCGTGCCCGCGCTGCCGCGCTTCGTCGTGATGATCACCACGCCGTTCGATGCGCGCGATCCGTAGATAGCCGCCGACGCCGCATCTTTGAGCACCGTGATCGATTCGATCTCGCTCGGATCGAGGCCGGTCACGCCAGTCACGCCTTGCCCGTTAGGCCCGAGTTGCGAGAAATCGCCGGACTGCACGGGCACGCCGTCCACCACGTACAGCGGTTGATTGGACGCCGAGACCGATGCCGCGCCGCGCACCCGCACCGTGATGCCGTTGCCCGGGTCTCCCGCGTTCTGCATCACCTGCACACCGGGCGCCTTGCCCTGGAGCGCCGCGTCCACTCCGGCTACGGGTTGGTTCTGCACATCGCTGGCGTTCACCGTCGACACGGCGCCGGTCACGCGCGCGCGATTCTCGGTTCCGTATCCGATCACCATCACCTGGGCCAGCGTGACGGCGACGCTGTGCAACGCGAAGTCCACCCGTACAGTGTCGCCGGCCGCAACCGTGACCTGTCGCTCAGCGGGCGAAAATCCGATGCGTTGCACGCGCACGGTGACGGCCCCGGGCGCGACGCTCGACGAGTAGGCGCCGCGGTCGTTGGTCACGCCGCGTACCTGGCCGCCGATCGTGACCTGCGCGCCGGTCACCGGTTGGCCCGACACCGAATCGGTGACGGTACCACGAATCGTCGCCGCCTGCTGCGCCCCGGCGACGGCGGGGCCGGCGATGTACAGCGTGAGACCGACCAGCACGGCGGCCGCTCGGCTGAGAGTAAAGCGCCTC
>JAICLH010000096.1 GCA_025927495.1 Gemmatimonadaceae bacterium | reverse complement strand
ATGCTCCGGTGTGTGACCGGGCGTGTGCATCACGTCGAGACGCACCGCGCCAACCTGAAAGTGCGCGCCGTCGGCGATCAACCGCGCGCCGGCATCCTGTGCGAACGCGTATTGCCACGCCGGTCCCCCGGCGCACGAGAGGAGCAACGTCGCGCCCGCGCGCTCGGCGAGCTCGCGGCTGCCCGAGACGAAGTCGGCGTGAATGTGCGTTTCGGTGACGTGCGTGATGCGCAGACCTTCGGCGGCCGCCGCCGCGACGTATTGCTCGACATCGCGGTTGGCATCCACGACGAGTGCCTCGCCGCTGCCCTGGCACCCGACCAGGTAACTCGCTTGCGCGAGATGATCATCATAGAAGCGCCGCAGGAACACGATGTCCTCCGTTAGGGCGACGTGCTGTGGCGTCGCACGTAGTCCACCGCCAGCGTGGCGAGCTCGTGGCTTCGCAGGCCGGCATCGATCGCCAGCTCCATGGCCTTCTCGAGCGGCTGCTGTTCGTCCAACGCAAAGTACGGAAGCAGGAGGGCTCCCACTCGATTCGATGTTGCGCAGTGTACGACGATCGGTCGCCGAGCTGGATCGCGCAATACGTCGCGGACCGCGTCGAACTGTTCGTCTCCCAGCGTCGCCTGCGTGACGGGAATCGGAACGTACGCCATCCCCGCCGCGCGCACTGCGTCCGGCTCATCCTGGCCCCGCGGTTCATTCGGCGCGCGAAGATCGACGACTGTACGTACGCCGGCGCCGGCCAGGTCCTTCCAAGCGTCCGGACCGGGTTGTCCGGCGGCGCCGAGGCCAGGCAGGGGACACGTCCCGTAGGGTACCGTCGAGAGAACCGATTCCAGCGTCGTGGTGCTCACCTCATCTCCTTTCGGCCGCATCACAAGATGTCACCGAAGAGCCGCCGCGTGGAGGGGCGCGTTGTTTGGCCGAGTGTCACTCCGCATCATTATCGACTCATGCGCGTTACCACGTCCATCCTCTCGTGCGCAGCCGCCCTGGTCGTCGCCGGTAGTCGCCTGCCGGCGCAAGCGCTCACGAATCCTTCGTTGGCGTGGCGCACGATCGAAACGCGGTACTTCGTCATTCACTATCCGCAGTCGGCCGAGGCGTGGACGCTCGACATGGCGCACCACATCGACGCCGTGCACGACGCCGTGAGCACCGTGGTCGGCAACGCGCCCGTGCATCGCGTGACGCTGGTCGTCGAAGACCCGAACAATATGTCGAACGGATTCGCGCTGCCGCTGCTCGAAGACCCCGTGATCTTCTTCTGGCCGACGCCGCCGGATCCGACGAGCGGCATCGGCGACAGCCGCGGATGGGGTGAGCTGCTCTCGGTTCACGAGTACACGCACATCGCACACCTGACGCGTCCAACGCGCAACACCTGGGAGCGCTTCATGACGCGCCTCTCACCGCTGCGCTTGGGCCCGATCGCCATCAGAGCGCCGCGGTGGGTTGACGAAGGCTACGCCACGTACATCGAAGGCAAGCTCACGGGAACGGGGCGTCCGCATAGCGCGTGGCGCGCCGCGGTGCTGCGCGAATGGGCACTGGAGGGAAAGCTGCCCACCTACACGCAGCTCGACGTCGACAATCGATTTTTAGGCGGCGACATGGCGTACCTCGCGGGGTCGGCGTTCCTCGACTGGCTCGTCGATCGACGCGGGGATTCGAGCCTGGTGCATCTGTGGCGGCGCATGAGTGCGCGCCAGGTTCGCACGTTCGATGACGCGTTCGCGGGTGTGTTCGGCGGATACCCGGCCGATCTCTACGGACGCTTCACGGCTGAGCTAACGGGACGCGCGCTGGACGTGGAGCGCGATGTCGAACAGCGTGTCGCGTCGCGGCCTGATTCGGGTCGAGGTGCGACCGTGCAGGCGCTCGCCTGGGGCACCGGTGCGCCCGCCGTTTCGCGAGACGGATCGCTCCTGGCGATCGTGCTCGCGCGACGGAACGCGCCCAGTCGCGTCGTGGTGTGGAAAACGGCGACCGACACCTCGGCCACGGCTGCTCGACGAGCGCGGGCGGCGCTGCTCGAGCGCGATCCACAGGACGTTCCGGCGATCTCCTGGCGTCCGGCGCCCAAGGTGCCGCTGGCCACGCTCTATCCGCACGCGGGCTTTGCCTACGGATCGCCGCGCTTCATGCCTAACGGACACGAGCTGTTGCTCGTGCGGCGCACGGGCCGCGGGGACGGGGCCCTGCGCACCGATCTCTTCATGTGGAACATTGAGAGCGGCGAGGTGCGACGCATCACCCGCGACGCGGGCATCCGCACCGCGGATGCGTCACCCGATGGACGACAGGCCGTCGCGGACCGGTGCGTCGAAGGCGTCTGCGATCTGGTGCTGGTCGATCTCGCCACCGGCGCGATGCGCACGATCGCGCCCGGATCGCCGCGCGTCGTGTATTATCGGCCGCGTTTTTCATCCGACGGAACGCGAGTAATCGTCAGCGTGCAGCGAGAGGGCACCTGGAGACTCGCCGTGATCGACCTCCGCGCGCCGGACCAGGTGCCTAACGCAATTGGACCGAGCGATGGTGTGAATCGATACGAGCCCGCGTTTCTCCCCGGCGACTCATCCATCGTCTTCACCACCGATTCGGGCGGCATTCCGAACATCGCGGTCATGCAGCTCGCTTCCGGTGCGACGCGCGCCATCACCGCGCTCGCGAGCGCGGGGTCGGATCCCGAGCCCGACCACGCGTCGCATGCCGTTTATTTCCTGCGACTGCACGCCGGCGGACTCGACCTCGCATCGGTGCCCGACACGGCAACGCTGCCGCCGACGGTCGCGACGTCGCCCGCGCTCGCGCCCGCGACCGTGCCGGCGCGCGCTGCGGCCGACTCGTTCGCCGGCGCGGCGCTCGAACCGCCGTGCGCCTACGGCTTGGGTCCGCGCAATCTCATCGTCTTGCCGACGCTCAGCCTCGGCGCCGAGGGCAAGTCACTGGGCGCCGTGATCTCGGGCACCGATCCGGTCGGCCGTCTGACGTGGGTCGCGACCGGCGTCTACGGCGATCTCGGCACGTGGCGCGGTGCATCGATCGGCGGCGCTTGGCGAGGATGGCCGGTCGGCATCGCCGCGGAGGGCTTCTATGCCGACGAGCGCCCGTCGCGCCAGCACGGAGGCGTGTCGGCTCCGACGTATCTCGACGTGCGCTATGCCGGCGGCGACGCGGTCGCGTCCATCGAGCGGCAGTACACGGGCGTGGCGTACGCGGTGCGTGCGGGAGTCTCGGCTGGCCAGATCGACGGTACGCAGTACTCGCGGCAGACGCGCATGCTCGGCTTCGCCGAATATCGCGGCGCCCTTCGGCAGACGCCTAACGACTGGCACTTCGATGAACGAGTGGCTGTGGCCGGCGTGGGGGGGCGGACCGCCGACACGGCATGGACACGCGGGACTGTCACAGCCGCGCTGCAAATCGGATGGAGCGGATGGGGACTCGCCGGCCGCGCGATGTACGGACAGGCCGCGCGCGGCGCGCCCGCGTACGAGGAGTTCGTACTCGGCGGCACTTCGCCTCCGCTGTTCGATGACGCGTTGTCGTCGCAGCGTGCGGCCATGGCCGCAGCGCCGCTCGGCATTGCGGTTGGCCGGCGTGTGGCGACCTATCGCATCGATATTCCTCTCGCCGTTGTGAGCCCGTATTTCTGGGCCGGCAGCGCCGGATCCGAACTGCACGACTGGCACCGGTTCGTCGGTCTCGAAGGGTCGCTGGACGAAACGGGCCTCTGGGCCGTCCACGTGCCCGACATGCACGTGCTTGCTGGTGCCGGCTACGGGCTCGATCCGCCGACGCGTCACCGCACGACGGTTTACATCGCGGTGCGCTTTCGACCATGATTGGTACCTCGCGCACGCCCCATGCAGCGCGTATGAATACGCATCTCACACTACTCGATGGAGCAAAGCAGTGATCTCGATTTCGCGACTTAGGATGCTGGGGGGACTCGGCGCGTTGGGGGCGGCCAGCGGACTGGTGCTGATCTACGCGCTCGTGGTGTTCATCAGCCTGCCGTACGGCATCGACCGCACCGAGTCCTTCATAGCCATCTTCAGCGTCGGCCTCCTGTTCCTGGCACTCGTGCTCAGCCACGTGATTTACGGGCGGATCCTGTTGGAGGCAGCTCGCGGGAAGCGGTTCGGTCTCTGACCACACGAGCGCCGTCGCGCGGTGCTGGCGACGCTGCCTCGAAACGTTTCGCTCTCGCGGTCGAAACGAGCCACGATCCCGGCGGCATCTGGTGAGGGATCGGTGAGCACGCGCGTGGGTGCGCAAGGCTGAATCTCCAAGCGGTTACAGGGTCGACCTCCTCCGCGTCTGTACCACGGGAGGAGTCCGGATGACCGAAACCGTCGAGACGCGCTGGGAAGGTCACAACGAGAACGGCCGCCGCGCGTTCACACAAGGCGACTACGCGCAAGCGGAGCAGTCGTTCATCGCAGCGATCCGCGAAGCCACGCTGCTCGGTGCCGACAACGCGCGCTTGGCGACGAGCCTGAGCAACCTCGCGCAGCTCAAGTACCGACAGAAAGATCTCGCGCAAGCCGAAGCGCTGTTTAGGCGCTCGCTCGCGATCCGCGAGCGCATGCTCGGCGGCGATCACGTCGGGCTCGTGCAAAACATCAACAATCTCGCCGCACTGCATTACACGCGCGGCGAGCTCGCGCAGGCGGAGCCCCTCTTTCGTCGAGCGCTCGAGATCAGCGAGAAGACGTTGGGCGAGTCGCACCCCGACGTCGCGGTCACGCTGAGCAACCTTGCGCGACTCTACTTCCGCAAGAACGACTTCACGTCGGCGGCACCGCTGCTTCTCCGGCTTCTGTCCATCAAAGAACACGCGCTCGGCCCGAATCATCCCGAGGTTGCCGCGATTGTCGCGAGCTTGGCGAAGGTCCGCGCAGCCGGAGGCGATCTGAATGCCGCCGAGCAGCTCGCGCGCCGCGCGCTGGCGTCGAAGGAATCCACGACGAAGAAGGATGATCCGTCGCTCGCGCCGAGCATCGAGGCGCTCGCCGACGTGCTCGGCGCCCGCGGAGACCACGACGAGGAGTACCGCCTGCGCGACCGCGCGGCGCGGCTGCGCGGCCAGACGCCTAACGCAGCGCCGGCGCCTGCCGGTTCAGTGACGGTGGAGCTCAGGCCTCTTTCGGCCGACGCCGCGCCCGGACGTACCAGCGGCAACACACAGCAAGCAACCGACGTAACCACGCCGACCTCCCCGGCGGCCGCGTCGAGCGGCGCGCGCAGGTCCGGCGGCACGGCGCGTACCGAGCGCACCGAGCCGCGCACCGGACCGTTCCGCGAGTCCGTTACCAAGTCGACCACACTGCCATGGATCGAAGCGCCGACGTCGCCGGCTTTACGGCGCCAACTCCCGCCCAAGCCTCCTGAACACCCTGTGCCGGCCGCGCCCGCGTTTGCCGCGGTGACATCACCGGTCGCGCCGGAAGTAACGCGATTCACTCCGCCAACGGCGCCGCGCATGGAGCATGTTCCGCCTCGTGTCGAGCACGCTTCGCCTCGTGTCGAGAGCACCGCGTGGGAACAGCCGCACGACCATACGCACACCGAGTCGCACGAGCGGCCGGTTGACGAGACGTCTGCCGAGGAACGCGACGAGATCGCTGAGTGGACGCCCGCACCGCGCCGAAACCGGGTGAAGCTCTTCGCGGCCGCCGCGGTCGTTGTCGTGATTGGTGCGGCCGGTTGGGCATTCTTCATGGAGCGTCCGGCGGCCGACGACGCCAGCACCGTCTCCGCTACGGCGGGCAGCGTCGCACTCCGCTCGAGGGCGGCGCAGCACGCGGCGACACGCACCGGCGCCGCGGCGCCCGGGCCGCAGGGATCGTCGCCTTCAGCGGAAGGTGCGCGACGAACTGAACACGCGGCCGAGTCGCATCCCGGTACCGAGCGCTCGACGGCGGATACCAAGCCGGCCGATACGAAGACGCCAGACGCGACGCCGCCCGAATCGAAAACGCATTCGGACTCACGCACCGGTCGGGCCACGGGCGAGGCAGCAGACGTCCCGGTAGCCCGCGTCCCGAACATCGATGTAAACGCGGTCACCAAGAGCATCACGGAGAAGGCGGAAAAACGCGTCGATTCCGTTGGCCGGGCGATTACAGTGAAACCGCCGACTTTCGACAAGTCCAAGCCCCCTCAGCCGTAACGCCGTCCGCGACGCCTCCCATTGCGCACGACGGCCGCCCGTGCCCGCGACACCTGTGTTGCGGGCACGCGTGCATCCGGTGACCGTGCCATCTTTCCATTGAGTCGTTACTTACATAGAGTTTGGAAACGCACCTTGAAGCGCGTCGCCGGAGACGTCATGCAGCAAAACGCTGGACCGAGTCGAGTGACCGCCGTACCGCTGAGCAATGGCGACCACAACGACGATTTGCTCCGAGCCGTTCAGGATGCCGCTGCCGGCAGCCACGAAGTCCTGGGCGAGATGGGCCGGGACGCCAACGGCCGCATCATTTATCTGGGGCGCGATCTCAAGTCTGCCGGGCTCGTTGCCCTCCGTTTGGACGGGGCGCAGGGCGATTACGTGCTGGACGTCGCGCGTACGCTCGACGCGGGTGTGGGGCGCGCGGTGTCGGCGGCGTGTGGCCGCTGCGGTGCGCCGCTCGTCCGGTGGGGCAAGTTCTGTCCACAATGCGGTGCCGATGTCGCGCAGGCGGTAACCGAATCCGGCTCGCGCGAAGACTTGCTCGATGCCGTGAAAGCCGCGGCGCGCGACGAATTCGAGATCCTCGGCGAAATGGACCACGCCGAAGGCGGCGGCGTCGTGTACTTCGCGCGCGAGCTCGCGTCGGGCAACGTGGTCACGCTGCGCCTGCGCAAGGAGCCGGATGCGAGCGAGACAACGAAATCGTATTCGTTAGGCGAGACGCAGGTGCTGCGGCCGTTGGTCGACGCAATCGGTGCGGCGTCGGATCCGCCGCAAACCGCGCCGGCGGCGCCGCCGGCCGAGGCTCCGGCGCCCCGGGTACCACCGGTGCCCACCCTCGGCAAGCCGATGATGCCGCGGCTCACGCCTCAGGAAGTGCTGATCCCCGCGGATCAAGTGCCGGTCGACGAAACGCTTCCGCCTCGGCCCGCGCGGCCGATTCCACCCTGGATGATCGCCGGCGGTGTGGTGGCTCTGGTGGCCGTACTCGCCGCGGCGATGTTCGTTCACGCGCGCCTAACCGCGCCCGATGCGACGCGGATGGACAGCGTGGCCGCGCAGGCCGGACAGGGTCCCTTGGCGTTGCCCCCGATCGACACGGCCCACGTGATGGTGGGCGACCGCGTGCCGCCTGGTACACGGTTGACCGTGAACGGTATCGTGTGGCAGCCGCCGGCGATCGCGCTGCCGCCCGGGACGTATACGTTAGGCGCCGAGGTGGCGGGCGCCGCGCCGGTGACGGAAACGGTGTCGTTGAAGGCGGGACAAACGCTGCTTTGGTCTCCGGCGCTGTCCGCGTCGCGCGACAGGTCGGCGCGTGCGGTGGTCGTGAACCGTCCGGCGCCTCGTAAGGAGACGCCCCGCGTTGAAACCAGGAGCACCAAGAAGCCGGCGCCGCCCGCGACGGCAACAGCCACCGTCGCGGGCGCGACGGCGGCACCCGGTGCGTCGGCCACGTGCTCGTCGGCGTACGGTGCCAAAGATTGGGCGACGGCACTCGCCGTGTGCACGCGCGACGCGCAGTCGGGCGATGTGAATGCCCAACGCAATCTCGGCGCGATGTACTTGCAGGGCTACGGTGTGTCGCGCGATCCAACGCAGGCGTTCACGTGGTTCAAGAAAGCAGCGGACGCCGGGAGTCGCGATGCCGCGTACCAGCTCGCGCTCATGTACGAGGCGGGACGCGGCGTGCCGCGCGATGCCACGCAGTCGACGTCGTGGTATCGGAAGGCAGCAGTGCTCGGCGACGTCGACGCGCAGGTGAAAGTCGGCATGGCCTACGAAAACGGATCGGGCGTGGACACCGACATGGATCAAGCGGTGTCCTGGTATCGCAAGGCGGCCGAGCAGGGCAGCCCGTGGGCGCAGAATCGGCTGGGATGGCTCTACGGCATGGGGAAGGGCGTGGACCGTGACGACGCACAGGCCATGCGGTACTTCCGCGGCGCCGCCGATCAGGGCGATCCGCAGGCGGAGTTCAACGTCGGATTCATGTTTGCCAACGGCCGCGGCGTGGCGCGAGACGATTCGCAGGCGGTGGCGTGGTTCCGGAAGGCGGCCGCGCAGGGCTACGCCGACGCACAGAAGGAGCTGAAGCGGCGCGGCCTCACGCAGTGAGCACCGCGCCTTCGCCTAACGATCAGGCGGCCCCCGCCGATCCGATCGCGCATTTCACGGCGTTGCTGAGCGAGGCGCAGCGCGTGGACCGCACGCGACTTCCCGAGCCCACCGCCATGACCCTCGCCACCGTGGACGACGCCGGGCGCCCGTCGGCGCGCGTCGTGCTCCTCAAGGACGTGGATGCGCGCGGCTTCGTATTCTACACGAATTACGAAAGCCGAAAGGGACGCGAGCTGCTCGCGCACCCGTGGGCGGCGCTGTGCTTCCATTGGCAACCCATGGAACGGCAGGTGCGCGTCGAAGGTCCCGTCGAGCGCGTGACCGATGCCGAAGCGGATGCATACTTTGCGTCGCGCGCACGCATGAGCCGCATCGGCGCCTGGGCGTCGCGGCAGAGCGCCGCGCTCGAGAGCGACGCGGAGCTCGAGCAGCGCGTGCGTGACGTGGAAGCACGCTTTGCCGGCGGCGATGTGCCGCGTCCGCCGAATTGGTCAGGATTCCGGGTCATTCCGCGGCGCATCGAGTTCTGGCGCGGGCGGCCGTATCGTCTGCACGAGCGGCTACTCTACGAGCGCGACGACACGGGCTGGCGGGTGCGTCGTCTCTTTCCGTGAGTGCCTCACGGGACCTATTCAGCGGCGTTCGCACCATCTAAACTTCGCCCCCATGGCAACCCGAGTTGTAGAACCGATCGGCGTGGAACAGACCGCGCCCTGGACGATCGAAGACTCGCGCACGCTCTACAACGTCGAAGGCTGGGGCATCGGATTCTTCGACATCAACGAGCGCGGCCACGTCGTGGTTCGACCCGACAAGTCGCGCCCGGATCGCGAGCTCGATCTGTACGAGCTGGCAACGGATCTGGCAGAGCAGGGCGTGACGCTGCCGCTGCTGCTGCGATTCTCCGACATTCTGCGCTCGCGCGTCGAGACATTGAGCGGCCGCTTCCAGACCGCGATTCGTGAGTTCGGCTACGAGGGCGCATACACCCTGGTCTATCCGATCAAGGTGAATCAGCAACGGCACGTCGTCGAAGAGATCGTGCAGTTCGGCGCCTCGCACGGCGTGGGACTCGAGTGCGGCAGCAAGCCCGAGCTGCAGGCGGTGCTCGCGCTCACCGAGTCGACCAACCACATGATCGTGTGCAACGGCTACAAGGACGAGGAGTTCATGCGCCTCGCCCTCATGGGCCAGAAGTTAGGCCATCAGGTGTTCGTCGTGCTCGAGCAGATGGCCGAGCTCGATACGCTGCTGCGCGTCGCCGATCAGATGCACGTGATGCCCACGGCCGGCGTGCGCATCAAGCTCGCGTCCGAGGGATACGGGCGTTGGGCAGAGAGTGGCGGCGAGAAGTCCAAGTTCGGGCTCAATACCAGCGAGCTGGTGAAGATGGTCGACAGGCTGCAGGGGATGGGCCGTCTCGACGTGCTCAAGCTGATCCACTTCCACCTCGGCTCCCAGATCACGGACATCCGGTACATCAAGGCCGGCCTGCAGGAAGTGGCGCGCTTCTACGCCGAGCTGCACGCGGCGGGTGTGGACATCACGCACGTCGACGTCGGTGGTGGGTTAGGCGTGGACTACGACGGATCGGGGTCGACGGTCGCGGCCAGCGTCAACTACTCGGTGCAGGAGTACGCGAACGACGTGATCTACACGCTCGCCGAAGCGTGCCGCGAGGCCAACCTGCCGATGCCGCACGTGATCTCCGAATCCGGGCGCGCGCTCACGGCGCACCACGCGCTCCTGCTGCTGGACGTCATCGACGTCGAGTCGCAGCAGGAAGTGCAGGTGCCGGAGCTCGGCGACGATGACCACGGCATTCTGCACGAGCTCAAGGAAGGATACGAGACCGTCTCCAACCGGTCGGTGCGCGAGGTCTACCACGACGCGACCTTCGCCAAGGAACGCGCGCAGGCGCTGTTCAATTCGGGTGTCCTAACGCTGCGCGGACGCGCCTTGGCCGAGCAGTTGTATACGGCGACGCTCAACGCCGTGGCGCGCATCGCGCAGCGCGACCGCGAGGAATACTCCGACATCATCGACGACCTCGAGGCGCAGCTCGTCGACCGGTACTTCTGCAACTTCAGCATCTTCCAGTCGCTGCACGACAGTTGGGCGATCGACCAGCTGTTCCCCATCATGCCGGTGCATCGCCTCGAGGAAGCGCCGGTGCGCCGTGGCACACTGCAGGATGTGACGTGCGACTCGGACGGGAAGATCGACCGGTTCGCCGGCGGCCGGCACGGTCAAGCACGCCTCGAGCTGCACCCGTATCGCGATGGCGAACGATACGTGTTGGGCATTTTCCTAACTGGAGCCTACCAGGAAATCCTGGGCGATTTGCACAACCTGTTCGGCGATACGAACGCCGTGCACGTGCGGTTGTCCAACGGCGGATACGAGGTATCGGACCTGGTGCACGGAGATACGGTCACCGAGGTGCTCGCGTACGTGCAGTTCCGCGCGTCGGACTTGCTGGCGACGTTCCGCCGCAAAGTCGGCGCGGCGAAGTCGCTCACGCGCCAGGAAGCGAACATGTTCATCGCCGAGTACGTGGCCGGGTTGGAGGGCTACACGTACCTCGAGGGCGACGGCGAGTAAGGCGGGGCGGCGGATCGGCCGCCCCGTTCCTGTCGCGACCTACTTCTTGGGTCGTGCCTCGTACCGCTTGGCGACCTCGGGCCAGTTCACGACGTTCCACCACGCGGTGATGTAGTCGGCCCGCCGATTCTGATACTTCAGGTAGTAGGCGTGCTCCCAGACATCCAGACCGAGGACGGGATAGCGTCCGTCCATCGCCGGATTGTCCTGGTTAGGCGTGCTCTCGATCTTGAGCGCGCCCGAGCCGTCGGCCACGAGCCATGCCCAACCGGAGCCGAAGCGTGACGATGCGGCGGCGTTGAACTGCTCCTTGAACTTGGCCACGTCGCCGAACGACTTCGCGACCGCGTCGCCCAGGTTGCCGCTCGGATCGCCGCCACCTTTCGGGCTCATGATCAACCAGAACATCGAGTGGTTCCAATGGCCGCCGGCGTTGTTGCGCACCGCGGTGCGAACCGCCTCGGGCACCTTCGACACGTTGGCGATGATGTCATCCAAGCTCTTCTGCTGGAATTCGGGCGCCTTCTCCAACGCGGCGTTCAGGTTGTTGACGTACGCCTGATGATGCTTGGTATGATGAATTTCCATGGTGCGCGCATCGATGTGCGGCTCGAGGGCGGCGTAATCGTAGGGCAATGGGGGAAGTGCGAATGCCATGTCGTGCCTCCGAAGGTCCCGTGCGCCTTACGGCGCGGTGCTGTCGGGCTGCACCGACGCCGCGCGACGTTCGCGCAGCCACCCGATGATGCCCGGCAAAATGGACAAGAAAATCACCCCGATAATGATGACGTCGATGTGCTTGCTCACGCCGGGCACGGATCGACCCAGGAAGTAGCCGATCAAGAGCATCGCCCACACCCACCCGATGCCGCCGAGCGCGTTGTACAACACGAACGTTCGATAGCGCATTTCGCCCACACCGGCCACGACCGGTGCGAACGTGCGAATGATCGGCATGAAACGCGCGAGCACGATCGTCTTGCCGCCATATTTCTCGTAAAACGCGTGCGCACGGTGCAGATGTTTCTTGTTGAAGAACAGCGAACTCTCGCGCGTGAAAATGCGCGGACCGGTCGCTTTGCCGATCGCGTAGCCCAGACTGTCGCCGGCGATGGCTGCTATCGACAAGATCGCGCCCATGAGCCAAACGTTGAGGAAGCCCTGCGACGCCAGGAGCCCCGCGGTCACGAGCAACGAATCGCCGGGCAGGAAAAACCCGACCAACAACCCCGTCTCCGCGAACACCACGGCCGTGAGCACCGCGTACCCGCCCCATCGAATCAGCGCTTCGAGATTGTAGAGCTGGTGCCAGAGTTCGAGCAGACGCTGCATACCGTTCCGTGATGGCGCGCGCGAAGAAGGTCTCGCAAGTTCCACCCGTTCGAGGTCCCGGTCAACCGGCCGCGCGCGTGGTGTACACCATCGGCCACTCCACGCGTGACATCGATCGCTTCATCGCGCTGCTCGAGCGTGAACACATCGAACACGTTGCCGATGTGCGCAGCTTTCCCGGATCCCGGCGGTATCCGCAATTCGGTCGCGAGGCGTTAGCCGCTTCGTTGGTGGCGCGCGGGATCGGCTATTCGCATCAGCCGGAGTTGGGCGGTCGTCGACGCACGCGACCCGATTCGCCCAACGGTGCCTGGCGCAACGAAAGCTTTCGCGGATACGCGGACTACATGTTGACTCCGGCATTCGCACGCGCTCTGGACGCTCTGCTCGATGGCGCCGCTCGGGAACGCACCGCGATGATGTGCGCGGAGGCTGTGCCGTGGCGCTGCCACCGCTCCCTCATCTCGGACGCGCTCGTCGTGCGCGGCGTGGATGTCCAACACATTCTCGATGCGCGCACCGAGCCGCATCACGTGACGCCGTTCGCCATCGTCAAGGACGGCGTGCTCTACTATCCTCCGGAACAGACCGAGTTGTAGCCTAAGGCGGCGGGTCGATCCGCCTCGCGAGAATCGTTCCTCGGACCATCCATCGGCGCTGGAATCCCACCGCGAGCGTTCATGCCAGAGTCGGAACTGACCGTCTACGTCGTTTCGCACACACATTGGGACCGCGAGTGGTATCAGCCCTCGGGTCGTTTCCGTCAGCGCCTGGTCTCGCTGATCGACGAGGTGCTCGACGATCCGCCGGCGAGCGGTGACAGCTTTCTCTTGGACGGACAAGCGGTGGTGCTCGAGGATTATCTCGCGGTGCGTCCCGAGCGACGCGCCGAGCTCGCGGCGCGACTGCGCGAGGGGGTGATCGAGGCGGGTCCGTGGTACGTGT
>JAICLH010000106.1 GCA_025927495.1 Gemmatimonadaceae bacterium | reverse complement strand
TCGAGCCTAACGGAACGCGCCGGCGCGACCGTACGGAAGGAGCCTTCCGCGATGGGCGAAACGCTCGTGAAGTGCCAGTCCTCGTTCTTGGGCGTCGGGAATCCGAGCGCCGCGAAGCGATCGATGGCCGCGCGCCTCAAGCGCAGGAGCCACGACGGACCGCCGCCGCCACCGTTCGCCGCGAAATCCTCGAAGTCGCGCACCAGCACGGGAGCCGTCACGCCACTGCCTCCGCGGGCGTCTCCAGCCAATCGTAGCCCTTCTCCTCGAGCTCGAGCGCGAGCTCCTTGCCGCCTGACTTCACGATGCGTCCCGCCGACAACACGTGCACGAAGTCGGGCACGATGTGGTTGAGCAGACGCTGATAGTGCGTGACCACGATGGTCGCGTTATCGGGGCGACGCAGCTTGTTCACGCCCTCGGCGACGATCCGTAAGGCATCGATGTCGAGGCCCGAATCGGTCTCGTCGAGAATCGCGAGGCGCGGCCGGAGCACGGCCATCTGCAGGATCTCGTTGCGCTTCTTCTCGCCGCCCGAGAATCCGCTGTTCACGCTGCGATTCATCATGGACGGTTCCATGTCGACCAACGCGAGGTTCTTCTCCATGATGTCGAGGAACTCGAGCGGATCGACCTCCTCCTCGCCGCGCGTCTTCCGGATCTCGTTGTACGCCGAGCGCAAGAAGTACGCGTTGGACACGCCGGGGATCTCGACCGGATACTGGAAGGCCATGAACAAGCCGGCCTGCGCGCGCTCCTCGGGCTGCATGCCGAACAGATCGCGATCGTCGAACGTGGCGGTGCCGCCGGTGACTTCGTACGCCGGGTTGCCCGCCAACACTTGCGCGAGCGTGCTCTTCCCCGAGCCGTTCGGACCCATCACCGCGTGCACCTCGCCCGCGTTCACGGTGAGGGTGATGCCTTTGAGAATGTCCGCGCCGCCGCCAACCCTGGCCTGCAAATTTCGAATATCGAGCACGATGTCCGTTCCCCGAGTAATGTGACAGCTGTCCGCGTGCCTAACCGACGCTTCCTTCCAACGTGATACCGAGCAGCTGCTGCGCCTCGAGCGCGAATTCCATGGGCAGCTCCTTGAACACGTCCTTGCAGAAGCCGGCCACGATCATCGACACCGCGTTCTCCTTCGAGATGCCGCGCTGCTGCAGATAAAAGATCTGGTCCTCGCCGATCTTCGACGTGGACGCCTCGTGCTCCACCTGCGCCGTGTCGTTTGCGACCTCGATGTACGGGAAGGTGTGCGCGCCGCACCGGTTGCCGATCAGCATCGAGTCGCACTGCGTGTAGTTGCGCGCGCGGGCCGCTTTCGGTCCGACGAACACGCGCCCGCGATAACTGTTGTTGCCCTGGCCGGCGGAGATGCCCTTGGATACGATCGTCGAACGCGTGTTGCGACCCAGGTGCAGCATCTTGGTTCCGGTGTCCGCCTGCTGGTGATGATTCACCACTGCCACCGAGTAGAACTCGCCCACCGAGTTGTCCCCCTGCAGAATCACGCTCGGATACTTCCACGTGATCGCGGAGCCGGTTTCCACCTGCGTCCACGAAATCTTCGAGTTGGCGCCCGCGCACTTGCCGCGCTTGGTCACGAAATTGAAGATCCCGCCGCGCCCCTCTTCATCGCCCGCGTACCAGTTCTGCACGGTCGAATACTTCACCGTGGCATTCTCGAGCGCGATCAGCTCCACCACGGCGGCGTGCAACTGATTCGTGGCGCGCTTGGGCGCCGTGCAGCCCTCGAGGTAGCTCACGTACGCTCCCTGGTCGGCAATGATGAGCGTGCGCTCGAACTGCCCCGTGTTCTCGGCGTTGATGCGGAAGTACGTGGACAGCTCCATGGGGCAGCGCACGCCGGGCGGCACGTACACGAACGAACCGTCGGAGAACACCGCCGAGTTGAGCGACGCAAAGAAGTTGTCGCTGTAGGGCACCACGGACCCGAGGTACTTGCGCACGAGGTCCGGGTGTTCGCGCACCGCTTCGCCCAACGAGCAGAAGATGATGCCTAACTTGGCCAGTTGCTCGCGGTACGTGGTGCCCACCGACACGCTGTCGAACACCGCGTCCACGGCCACGCCGGCCAGGATCTGCTGCTCCTTGAGCGGAATGCCGAGCTTGTCGTAGGCCTCGCGCAGCTTCGGGTCGACCTCGTCCAGACTGCCTAACGGCTTGCCCGTCTTGGGCGCCGAGTAGTAGACCTGGCCCTGGTAGTCGATGGGCTCGTAGCGGACGTTGCCCCAGTGCGGCTCGCGCATCGTGGTCCAGCGCCGATACGCCTTGAGCCGCCACTCGAGCAGCCACGCGGGCTCGCTCTTCTTGGCCGAAATCGCGCGTACGGTGTCCTCGCCGAGTCCGGCCGGAATGGTGTCCGCGTCGATGTCGGTGACAAAACCGAACTTGTATTCGCGATTGACCAGGTTCTCGATCGAGCTGCTCATCACGTCTCCTTGTTCGTCACGGCTCGGGGTTGCCCGAACCGGACGCTGTATTCACAGGCGCCGCAGCCATTCAAGATGTGCGACACACGCTCTACTGATGCATCGAGTGTTCGCGTCAAAAAGCGACGCTCAGCGTCGCACAGCTCCGGGAATCGCTCTGCTACGGCAAGCAACGCGCAGTTGTGCGACACGATGTCGGTGGTCTCGGCCGTTTCGCGCCACTCAGTCATGAAGCCTTCGTCGGCCATGGCGCGGCTGACGAGCTCGAGACGATTCTCGGGCAGCGCACCCGCCAGTAAGGGCTCCAGGCGCTCCGCGATCGTGTCGAACTGCGACTCGAGCATCGACACCGCCGCCTGGCGTCCGTCGCGGCGCTCCACCTGATCGAGCAATTGTAGCAGCGTGCCCTCGTAACGACGCGGAAACAGCGCTTCGCCCCGCTCGGTAAGGCGGTAAGCGAAGGCCGGCGCACCGACACCCCGGCGCTCCCGATCGTATTCGACGAGCTGTTCGGACTCGAGCTCCTTGAGATGGTGTCGCACGGCGTTGAGCGACACCTCGAGCCGCTCCGCAAGGTCGGCCGCGGTGAGGCGGCCAGCTACAGCGGGCGCGCGCTTCAGCTCGATGAGAATCGCTGCCCGCGTCCCCTTTGGGCCGCCGGCAGCGAGCTGTAGATCGTGGTGCAGCACGACATCACTCCACACTCGGTCTTGCAATCCTAAGTGAATCTCTCGGGATTGTCAAGATAATGTGGCAATTTTGGTCTAAATTATAAGTGATTGACGCCGAGCTACTTAGCTGGTGCTTCTAGCGCCTGAAGGCTACGAAGACGACCAGCAAGGCCACGATCGCGCCCAAACCGATGACCCATGGAATGAGCGGGTTGCGCGGGCGTTTGGCGCCGCGCGTGTACTTTCTCGACTCGTTGGTCACCACGCGGTCCAACAGCACCGTGTTGCGACGGCTGAAGGAGTCGTCGGCGTGGTCCTCGAATTGGACCAGGCTGATGCCTGGCGGCAGCTGCCGGCGTGTGAAGGTGAAGACCGTGTCGCCGATTGCGATGCGGTCGCCCTCGACCAGCATGCGTGGCGTTCCGACCGGCGCTTCGTTCACGCGCGTGCCGGTCGAGCCCATCGAATAGATCACGAACTGTCCGCCTTCGGACTTCACGTCGCAATGGAAGCGGGACACGGTCGGATCCTTGAGCACGATGCTGCATCCGATCTCGCGCCCGATCTGAATGACTCGCTTGCGGAGCGCGTATGCGCGGCGCGCGTTCGAGTCGACCAGGTACGACGCGGCTGATTCGCCGAGCGGCTCGGGGCGCGGCGAGTCCTTATCCTCGAGGAACACGAAGCGCGCGGAGCCTGCCGCGATCACGTCGCCTGAGTTCAGCGTGGCGCCCTCTGTGGGCGTCTGCGAATCGTTCAGGACGACAATGTTCTGCGCTGAGGCCGGAACGACGCGTGCGCCGTCCGATTGGGTCTGCACGCGAAAGTGCCGCGCCGCGAGATCGCGGCCGGTGAGACGCCAGGTGGCCTGCGAGCCGCTGCCCACCACGAGCTCACCATTCAACTCCCGTGGATTGTCCTCGAGGTCGGGCAGCCCTTCGAGCTCAAGAAACGGCATCGGCGGAATCTCCAGTCGACAGTCTGCTATACAGCATTGGTAATGTGATGCTCGTCGTCCTGATATACCCACGAAGGAAGGCGGAGTATCACGCGATTGCACACCGGCCACGTCACGGCGGTCGCATCCGCATCGTATTAACGCTCGATCGGACGGCGTGGCAACATTCGCGGAGCGGGGGTCCGCGATAACGGGGCGGTGGCGTTGAGGTTCGTGGCGTCCGTTCGCATTTTCCATGACATTGGGTGACATACCGCGCTGTTTTCCTTCCCTTCGTTGTCCATCCGTGGCGGTCTTGATTCGACTCCATTTTTCAATTCGCGCAGGTCACCGGTACGCGGGCCGCCTTGTGTCGGGCTCGGCGGTGTTGCTCGCGGCGTGCGGTGGTGGGGAGAAAAAGGCGGCCCCTCGTGCACGGCCCGAACCGGTTGTCGTCGAGAGCACGAGTGTCGCCGACACCTTGTCGACGGACACGGGGGCCGACACCGCGGGGCAGAACGCGACCGCGACGGTGCATGTGGAAGACACTACACGCGTGCGCGGCGCCGGCATCGAGCAGATCGGACATCTGCCGCCGCTGGCGGATTCGATTGCCAACCAGATGACATTTTTCGCGACGTTCCAAACCACGTTCCTGGCTGCGTCGCGGGCGAAGCATCTGCTGATGGATATCGGGCGCGTCGACGCCAAGCTCAAGGGGAAAGCGCGGCTGGCGGCGTATCACGCGGCGGTGCAGCAGATGTCGCCTGTGAAGGTGGGCGACCGTTTTCTGCTGCACGGTCCGTGGGGCTCGAGCGATGCGACGGTGGCGGGCTTCGACCAATGGCACGGGCGCATCGTGGCCAAGCTCGACGTTCCGCCTAACGTGGACAGCCTGGCGCGCGAGAAGTTGACGCTCGTCGCCCTCGCGGTGCGCGCGGACAGCGACAGCGCGGCGGCGGCGGCGCCGACCGCGGACAGCTGCGCGCATCGGGGTCCGGTGGATTCGACGATGCTGGCGCGCGCGGCGGCGGTGCGCGATTCGCTCATGCTCATCCTGCAGGGCGACACGGCGCGCATGCCGCCCGACGTCCTCAAGGGGCGTAAGCTGACGTCGTCCCAGATATACGGCTGCTTCGGGCCGGCGCACGTGTTGCTGTTCGCGAATTCCGCGGCCGACGTGAACCGGTACACGCGCGAGTTCGCGGTGCTGATCGATACGACGGGGCGCGTGGTGCCGCTTCACGTCGCAGACATTCGGTTCAAGGTGCACGACGCGATTCGGGCGCTCGACGTGGATGGAGACAAGGTGGACGACGTGTCGGCGATCGGACGCGGCGAGCTCACGGGTGGCACGGTGCTGCTGCGCCTGGACGTCGCCAAGAAAAGGTTGACGTACGTGATGAGTGGATTTGCCTGGGAAGACTTCTAAGATGAGAGTGGCGACCTAAGTTCAAAGAATCGACGTATGGAGACCGACATGAGTACGCATAGCACGCAGATGGCCGCGGCGCGGAACGGCGAGATGACGGACGCGATGCGCGTGGTGGCGCGGCGCGAGGGGTTGGACGTGGAGGTGGTGCGCAGCGAAGTCGCGCGCGGGCGGTTGATCATTCCGGCGAACATCCGCCACCTCGCTGGGAAACTCGAGCCAATGGGCATCGGGAAAGTCGCCAGCGTGAAGATCAACGCCAACATCGGGAATTCGGCGGTCACATCGTCGATCGAGGAAGAGCTGGAGAAACTGCATCTCGCCGTGCGCTACGGTGCGGACACCGTGATGGATTTGTCGACGGGCAAGGATATCGACGCGGTGCGCGAGGCGATCATCGGCGCATCGACGGTGCCGATCGGAACGGTGCCCATCTATCAGGCGGTGCTGATGGGGAAGGAGCTCGAGGAGCTGACGGCGAACGATCTGCTGGACGTCATCGAGCATCAGGCGCGGCAAGGGGTGGACTACATGACCATCCATGCCGGCATTCTTCTCGAGCATCTGCCGCTCGTGTACGGGCGGGTGACCGGTATCGTGAGTCGCGGCGGATCGCTGCACGCGGTGTGGATGATGCACCATCGGCGGCAGAATCCGTTGTACGAGCGGTACGACGACCTGCTCGAGATCTTGCGTGCGTACGACGTGACGATCTCGTTAGGCGATTCCCTGCGGCCGGGCTCGGTGCACGACGCGAGCGACCGGGCGCAGTTCGCCGAGCTCGAGACGTTGGGCGAGCTCACGAAGCGCGCCTGGGCGCGCGACGTGCAGGTGATGGTGGAGGGGCCGGGGCACATCCCGATGCACGAGATCGAGATGAACGTGCGCAAGCAGAAGGAAATCTGTCTCGAGGCGCCGTTCTATACGCTCGGGCCGCTGGTGACGGACATCGCGCCCGGCTACGACCACATCACGAGCGCGATCGGCGCGGCGATGATCGGGTGGTACGGCGCCGACATGCTGTGCTACGTGACGCCCAAGGAGCACCTCGGCCTGCCTAACGCGGAGGATGTGCGGCAGGGCGTGATCGCGTACAAGATCGCGGCGCATGCGGCGGACATCGCGCGCGGCCGCTCGGGCGCGCGCGATCGTGACGACGCGTTGTCGCGGGCGCGGTACGCGTTCGATTGGAACGAGCAGTTCCGGCTGTCGCTCGATCCCGAGCGTGCGCGCGAGTACCACGACGAAACGCTGCCGGCGGAGTACTTCAAGAGCGCCGAGTTCTGCGCGATGTGCGGACCCAAGTTCTGCTCGATGCACCACTCGCGGACGATCGACGAGGGGATCGCGCAGCTGGCCCGCGAGCGCGGCCTAACGGACGAGGCGTCCGTCGTGCCGGAGGAAGCGGCCGCCGCCGCCGGCGACTGAGCGGCGGTGGCGCTCTCGTCCCGCGAGCGCGCGGCGCTGCGTGCCGACGCCAACCATCTCGACGCGACCGTGTCGGTCGGCGCGGGCGGCATCACGCCGGCCGTGGTGCAGTCGCTCGAGGATGCATTCCGGTCGCGCGAGCTGGTAAAGGTCCACATCGGCCGCAACGCGAACGTCCCGGCACGCGATGCGGCCGCGGAGCTCGCGGGTGCGGTGCACGCCGACGTGGTGCAGGTGATCGGACACACCACGACGCTGTTTCGCGTGAATCCGGAGCTCCGCGCCAAGCAGGCGAAGCGCGCCGCGCGCGACGCTCAGTGATGCGTCGTGTCCGCCGGTAGCGTGAGCACCCGGATCGCACGGCGCTCGAGCTGCACGTTGAGCGCGGTGACCTTTTTGGTTTTGAGCGACTGCCAGCGTGAGAGCGCGGCATCGACGCGACGCTCGAGCGCCGGCACCGCCGCCGTGGCCTGCGTGGTCGGATCGGCATCGGCGCCCTCGATGACGTTGAGCACCGCGAGCAGGTCGCCGTTCAAGCGCACGAGATCATCTTCGTCAGGCGACGCGCCGGCGCGGTGGCGCTCACCCGATAGTGCGGCGAGGCTGTCGACTATGTCGCCCACCATCTTCGAGATCGCCGTGGCCGAATCGCCGGCGCTCTTGCGCAGCGATGTCAGCTGCGCCCGCATCGCGCGCACTGCCGTGAGCGCCGTATAGTCGCGGTGCATGGCGCTCGTGATGCGCAGCGCGAGCGCGAGCTGGCGCGCCAGGGCGTCCGCGGGCGTTTTCACGCGCGGGTCCATGCGGACCTCGAGGGGCTGCGTGAACGTGCGGCCCCCGGCCGTGAGGCGCACCGTGTACCGTCCCGGCACCACGCTCGGGCCTAACGGACCGCGCGGCGTGTCGTGCAGGATCGCCGAGATCGGGTACTCATGCTCGAGGGCATCCGGCGGCGCATAGTGCAGGTCCCACACGAACCGGTGCATGCCCGGCTCGGACGACAACGGCTGGAAGGGCTTCACCCAGTACGTGGGGACGTTGAGCGCCGTGTCGGGCGGCGGCGCGACGTCGGCGCTCGAGAACCGGCGCACCAGCGCGCCGCGGGCGTCGAGAATGTCCAGCGACGCTGCGTTAGGCGTCGAGCCGGCGCCGATCCAGTAGTCGATGATCGCGCCGTCCGGCGGATTGCGGCCGGCGGGCTCCTCGGGCGGGAGCGGCGTGTCGGTGTTCGCATCGCGGCGCACGCGGTACGCGGGCGACGGCTTGAACAACAACGCGGGCGACGATGCCACCCGTGCGTCGAACTGCCTCAGCGGCGCGATGTCGTCGAGTATCCAGAACGAGCGGCCGTGCGTCGCGATCACGAGATCGTCGTCGTGCACGATGAGATCGCGGATCGACGTGACCGGCAAGTCCAGCCGCAGCGACTGCCAGTGCGCGCCATCGTCGAACGACACGTACACCGTGTGCTCGGTGCCGGCGTACAGGAGACCGCGGCGCACGGGATCCTCGCGCACCACGTTTACCGGCTCGTCGTCGGGGATGCCGGTCGTGATCGACTGCCACGTCCTGCCGCCGTCGTGCGTGCGGTAGATGTAGGGATGCAAGTCGTCCACGCGCAGGCGAGACGCGGACGCGTATGCGGACACGCGGTCGAAGTGCGAGGCGTCGATCTGCGTGACCTTGCTCCACGCTTCCATCCCGGGCGGCGTGACGTTGCGCCAGTGCGCGCCACCATCGCGCGTCACCTGAATGACGCCATCGTCCGTGCCCACCCAGATGAGACTCGCATCGCGCGCCGATGGCGCGATCGAAAAAATCACGCCGCGGTGCGGGTGCTGCGCGGCCTGTTGGGCGTAGACGCCCAGGCTCGACGGCACCCCCGGATCCGGGCGCGTGAGATCGGGACTGATTGTCGTCCAGCTGCGGCCACCGTTAGTCGTTTTGAACAGCACTTGCGCCGCGAAATACAACGCGTGTGGATCGGCAGGTGAAAAGGTGATCGGCGCCGTGCGATCGAATCGGTACGCTCCGGTGCGCAGCACGACGGGTCCGACATCCTGCACTTGTCCCGTGTTCTCGTCGTAGCGCGTCACTTTGCCGCCGTAAATCATGCCGGGATGGAGCGGGTCGGGCACGGCGTAGCCGTATTCCTCGACGCCAACTGGATGCCAATCGCGGAACGTGATCTCGCCATCGTTGCCGCGGCTCGAGACGCCTGCTGATCCGCTCTCTTGTTGTCCGCCGTACACGCGATACGGGAATCGATTGTCGGCGGCAACGTGGAACATCTGTCCGGTCGGCTGATTGTACCACGAGCTCCACGTTTCGCCGCCGTTCACCGTGATCGTCGCGCCCTGATCGCTGCCGATCAGGATGATCTTCGGGTTGTCGGGGTTGATCCAGATGCGATGATAGTCGTCGCCGCCGGGCGCACCCTTGATCGCGGTGAACGTGTGACCGCCGTCGGTCGACCGGTATGTGGATGTGTTGGCGACGTAGATCTCATCTGCGTTAGTCGGATCCACCTGCACTTCGGCGAAGTCGTCGCCGCGGCCGTAGATGCGCTCTTCGCCGTTCGTGCGCGTCCAGGTTTCGCCGGCATCGTCGGAGCGATACACACCGCCCAACTTCGGCGGCGCCTGCACCATCGCGTACAGCCGCTGCCCATCGGTCGGCGACACGGCGATGCCGATGCGGCCGAGTCCCTGCGCGGGCGTCGGGAGTCCGGTGGTGAGCTGCTTCCAGGTGGCGCCGCCGTCGACCGACTTGTACAATCCGCTGCCGGGTCCGGCGTACGCGTTGTCGTATTCCCACGGCCCTTGTCGCGCGGCCCACAGCACCGCGTAGATCGCCTGCGCGTTGAGGGGATCGAACGCGAGCGCGACGGCGCCGGTGTTCTCGTCGTGAAAGAGCACTTTCTCGAACGTGGTGCCGCCGTCGGTGGAGCGGAACACGCCGCGCTCTGTGTTAGGCCCGTACGGGTGGCCGAGCACGGCGACGAAGAGACGGTTGGGATCGTGCGGGTCGACGAGGATCGCCGCCGTTTGTTGTCCGTCGCGGAGCGCTGGCAGGTGGGTCCAGGTGTGGCCGGCGTCGGTGGACTTGTAGAGGCCGTCGCCGATCGAGAGGTCGGGACGCTGCAAGCCCTCGCCGCTGCCGACGTAGATGATGTTGGGATCGGACGGCGCGACCGCGAGCGCGCCGATGGAACCGATCGGTTCCTGGTCGAAGATCGGCGTCCACACGCGGCCGTAGTCGGTGCTCTTCCAGACGCCGCCGTCGGTGGCGGCGACATAGAAGAGATTCGGTTGTCCACGGACGCCCATCGACGCGACCGTGCGGCCTCCGCGGTACGGGCCGATCATGCGCCAGTGCAGACCGGCGAACAACGACGAATCGAGTTGTTGGGCGCTCGCGAGCGGCGGGACACACGCGAGCACGAGCGATGCGCGGAGCAGTGCCGTACGGAAGCGCGAAGACATGGATGATCGGGCAGACGGTGACGAACAAGATCGATGCATCAGCCAGATAGCTGATAGCCCGTGCGCGCTGCGCGCAAGAGCGGGCACATCGCGGATTTCCTGATTGCGACGGACGACGATGTCGTGGTGGGCTGCGTGCACTTCGAGGAGTACGCGCCGAGTTTGGCGGAGATCCGGTCCGCCGGCGGTGGATCCGGGTGCGCAGGGGCAGGGCATCGGCGCGGTGCTGGTCCGCAGCGCGGACGATCCGGCGTACGCGCGAGCTCGCACCCGAAAATATATTGGATATCAATATATTTACGGCCGGGGGCATGGATCTCGCAGCGCAAACCACCGGCTTCCCCACGAACGGCAGGAGCCCGAGAGCCGCGGGAACGGCACCATCACGGTGCGCAGTGCGCTCATGGCGCGTCGACTCGATGTTCAACAGGCATCCCGCGGCCGCGATACGCGTGAGCGCGGGACGGACACGAAGATGCAAGGCCACAAGATCGTCTCGACGATCGCAGCGCTCCTGGCGAGCGCCGGCGCGGTCGTCGCGCTGAGCGGGTTCACGCGGCCGGTCGATCAGTCGCAGGCAAAAACCATTGCGATCAAGGCGTGCGGGGGTGGGACCGTCAAATCGGAAAGCGACGGCGGGCTGCGCAACGGCGACAAGGTCTACACGTTCGACGTGAACGTGGCGAACAAGTCGTTCGTCGAGAAAGTGAACGTGGACGCGAAGACGGGGGCGGTGCTGGACGTGACGTACGCGGGCCAACAGGCCTGACGCGCTCAGGCGAGCGGACCGTCAGGCATCGTCATCACGGCCGAAGCGGCCGGTGGCGAGGAAGGTGAAGGCCTGTGAGAGTGCCCGTGGGTTCCACGGAAGGAAGCCGTGGCCGCCGTGCACGACGATGTGGTCGCGCATGCCGACCAGGCGTGTGGCGCTCACGGACACCAGGCCGTCGTTAGGCGTGCCGATCCAGCGGCCGAAGAGGGCAGGCCGGCGCCGCACGCCGGCGATGACCCCGAGCTCGAAGGCCGCGTCTTTCAGTCGCCGCGGGACGCTCTCGGCGCCCGTGCCCAGCTCCTGCCCGGGCGGGCCCATGACGCGCCGGAAGATCCGCGTGCGCCGCAGGTGCTCCGCGATCTCATTGCCGGCGTTCGGCGGTCCCAGCATTACCACGCGGCCCAGGTTCGGAGGCGGGCCGAACGTGATGAGGGCGCGCACGATAATGCCGCCCAGCGAATGGGTGAGAAAATGGATGTGCCCGTCGCCTAACGGTGGCAGCGTGTCGAGGGCGCGGCGGAGGGCGTCGGCGTGGCCGATGATGCCGCGGCGCGCCGCGGGGTATCCCCAATTGAACACGGCATAGCCGCGGCGGCGCGCCATGAGCGCCGCGGGCCACATCGACGCGCGCGTGCGCTTGAGCCCGTGCACCAGCACGAGCAGGTCGGAGGACAACGGCGCGGCGCGCGCGGGTTCAGAACTCGCGGCGCTTCATCTCCTTGAACATGCGGTCTGCTTCGTTGCTGTCGTCGGGTGTGACGGGCCGGGTCGCGTCGACGGTCGCATCGTACGCCTTTTTGCGCGGCTTGCTCTGCGCGATCGACTTGGCGGCGTTCTTCCGGGCGAGCGCGAGGATTTTCTTGTCGTCCATGGGAGAAGGGAGAGTGTGCGGTGAAATGTAGAGTCGGGCGAATGAGAGGGAATAGGGAAGCGCCGCGGGGCCGGGGCGTGGGGGGGGGGGGCGGGGGGGGGTGCGGGGGCGAGGGGGCGGGAGCGCGGGGGGCCGGAGCGCGGGGCATCAGGGCGATCCGGAAGTAGGCCGCCGGGCCGAAGGG
>JAICLH010000113.1 GCA_025927495.1 Gemmatimonadaceae bacterium | reverse complement strand
CCCGCAGCTCCGTTAGGCTTTCGCCGAGCTGCTGCAGCTCCTCGTGCCACGCCGCCATGTCCCGCTTGGCCAGCGTGATCTCGGCCGTGTAGCGCTTGGCGGTCAGGTCCGTGTGCCGCTCGGCGCGCTTGCGCTGGCGGGCGAGCGACCGCACCTGGCTCTGCACCTCGGAAATCAGGTCATCGAGCCGCGACAGGTCGACCGTCGTCTCCTCGAGGCGCCGCTCCGTGGTGCGACGGCGGTCACGGTAGAGCCCCACGCCCGCCGCTTCCTCGAACAGCTCGCGCCGGTCGTCGGGCCGGTCGGAGAGCAGCGCGTCGATCATGCGCTGCTCGATGACCACGCCCGAGTCCGCGCCGAGGCCCGTGCCGCGCACCATATCCTGGATGTCGCGCAGGCGGCACGGCGCGCCGTTGAGCATGTATTCGCTCTCACCCGACCGCGACAGGCGGCGCGTGATCACGACCTCACGGAACGGCACGGCAAGCGCGCCGTCGTCGTTCTCGAAGTGGAGCGAGACCTCGGCGATGTTCACCGCGCGTCGCGCCGACGAGCCCTGGAAGATCACCTCTTCCATCTTCGCGCCGCGCAGCGCCCGCGCGCGCTGCTCGCCCAACACCCAGCGCACCGCGTCGGACACGTTGGATTTCCCGCATCCGTTAGGCCCGACGATCGCGGTCACGCCGGGCTCGAACACCAGGTGGACGTGGTCGGCGAACGACTTGAATCCGTGGAGCTCGAGCCTGGTGAGGCGCACTAGAAGACTCTCCCGATGCGGTAGGCCACGCGCGGCTGATCGCCGTTGGCTTGGAAGCGGTACAAGAGCGGTTGGGCGGCGTCGATCGATTCGAACGCGCCGGCGTACAGGTTCACGCTGCCGTCGCGTTGCAGGAGGGCGTACACGGGCAGCCCCTTGAGGTGGTAGCCGTGTGTGAACATAGCGGCCTGGTCGCGCGCGACGCCGGACTGCACGAGGATCGTGAGCGGGAGCGAGGTCACATGTCCTTGTGCGGGCCTCAGCAAGCGGCGCTGCCGGAGCACGCGCAGCAGCGAATCGGCGGCGAACCGCGTCTCGAATGCGCCGGTCACCACGAGCATCGGCCCGGTCGCGGGCTTGCCTTCCTCCGGCGAGACGGTGAGCGCCGGGAGTCCCTTCCGCGACTGGTCGTCGATCAACGCGTTGGCGCTGCTGCCGCTCGAGACTTCGGCGATCGCGACCGAGTACGCGGACGCGTGGGCTGAATCCGTCGGATTGGCGGCGAGCGTGCCGGCGGCGACGTCGGCCGCCGCGTCGGGCAGGCGGGCCGTGCCCGAATCGGGCGGAGCCGATCCGGCGTGGGACAGGGCCGCTTGGCCGGCCGCGCTCTCGGCGGCCGGGGCATCCGCGGCCCGCGAGGCTTGAGCGTTAGGCGAGTTGCGCGGGACGTAGCGATCGGCCGCCCAGGTCGCGATCGCGATCACCGCCACCGCGGCCGCGGCGATCCCGGCCCAGAATGGCACCGGCCGTGCGCCTAACTGCCGGACGGTCGCGAGGAGCTCCGGCGCCGTTCGCGCGGGCGGCGCGGTCGCGACTGGTTGGGCGAGCTGTTCCTCGAACTGCGCGTCCGACACCACGCTCGCGCCGTCGTCCACCGGCTCCATCGTTTCGACCCGCGCGTGCGCGAGCAGCGGCGCGCCCGGCGGCGCATGCGCGTCGCCCACCAGCACGATGCCGTCGGTGGCCAGGGCCGCGGCCTCGGTGGCGCCGACGTCGTCCGGCGCGATGACCAACAGGAGCGCGCCCGCGTCGCGGAATCCCGCGGCGAGCGATGCCCAACGCGGGCTCGCCAGAATGCCGTCGTAGTCGATGGGCTTCGGGCCGCTCGGCAGCAGGAGCAGATTGCGCGCCGGGTCCACCGGATACGCGACTTTGTTGAGCGACACGCCCTGGAAGAACGCATCCATCAGTCCGTACTCGAAGTCGAGCGGGACCAGATCTTCGATCGGCTTGAGCTCGCCCACGACATCGGCGACGCACACGCGCCGGCGCCGGGCCTGTGCGCGCGCCATGCCCAGCGCGACTTCGGCCGCGGCGACCGGATCGGATCCGATGACGAGCGCCGACGCACGAAAGTCGAGCGCCGACGCGATGCGCTGTCCTTCTTGTTCCCACGCCGACGTGATGGTGTGGTCGAGCGGTGAGCTCACGGTCACGGTACTCCGGGATAGATCCAGTACGACGCACCCGACGCCTTGGCGACGCGCAGCGCGTCGTCCTTGGTGGCGAACGGTCCGAGCACCACGCGATAAATCATGTCGCCGTTGTGCGGCGCTTCGACGACGCGCGGATGCGTGCCATCGACGGCGATGGTCCGGGCGAGCGAATCGGCCACGGTCTGCGAGCGCAGGGCCGCGAACTGCACGGTGAAGCCGCCGAGTCCAACGTTAGGCGAAGCGCCGCTGTCGGCAGGAGCCGCGGGGCGCGGAGCCGTGGCCGGCCGGGCGCCCGCCGCTTCCGATGTGTCGGCCGGCGGCGCGAACACGTTCCCGGTGTCGCCCGGCGCCGAGGCGCTCGTATCCGGGCGGGCCGCGCTGTCGCCGGCGAAGGTGAGCGGCTGGTCGGGCACGTCGGGGCGGCGGAAGCCGTTCCACACGACGAACAGCCACGTGTCGGCGGCGCCGTCGGTGACGGTTTTCTCGACGCGCAGCGACTCGCCGTCGGCCAGCAAGACGTCGTGCTTGGAGAGCAACGCGAGCCACCCGTTAGGCGCGACCGCCGGCAAATCGGCGCGCCACTCGGTGGACACGGCGCCCACGAGCCGGTCGGTGCCGACGTTGATCACCCACGCCGAGTCGCCGTGGGCCGGTCGCGCGAGCACGTAGCGGCCGGTGGGATCCATGCGGAGCTCGACGGCCTCGCCGCCTAACGGAACCCGCGTGTCGATCTTGTGCGTGTACCGGTCGATCACGAGAATCGCGTCGCCCGAGTCGAGCGCGACGTAGATGCGGTCGCCGCTGGGCGTCGTGGCCAGCGCACGCACCTTATGGTCCAGGTGCACACTGGGAACAGGCTCGAGCCCCTTGCTGCGCAGCCCGATGAGACCCGAGTCGACCGTGAAATACACGCGGTCGCCGACCATGGTGCGCATCGCCCGCCCAACGGCCGGCAGGTGCGCGGTGTCGGTGAGCTGCCGATCCGGCGGGTGCATCTGCCACACGGTGGTCTTGTCGCCGCGATCGGACACGAGGAGGAGCGACCCGTCGGGCTCAGGGATGATGTCGTGCGGCGCTTCGGGCGGCTTGAACGTCCATTGCCCGGCCGGTGTGAGTCGCACGACACTGCCGTCCTTCGCGATGCCGTACACGCTCGATCCATCGCTCGACGTGAGCCGCGTGAGCTTGGGCTTCGCGTCGCGCGACACTTTGCCGAGTCGCAGATCCACGCGCACCACGGCGCCTTTGGTATCGACGCCGGTGACAGAACCTGCTTCGTCGTCGAAGCCCAACACGCGCTCGAGTGCCGGCGCCTTGTCCGCCGATTTCCAAATCGCCGAATCGACTGTGGGATACGCGAACGCGCGAACGAGTCCCCCCACGCGTGGAAACCGCAGTACGAGCGCGTCGGGACCGGTGGACTGCTTCGGAGCGGGATGATCGGCAGGCGCGGCGGGTGCGCGGGCGCGCTCGTTCCGACCGCACGCCGCCAGCACGAGCGCAATCGCGAATAACGCTCTACGCACGACGTGCAAGTTAAGGCAGCGGGGAAACTTGGGAAAGGGAAGCGTGTCTGAGCTTCAGATCGCGGAAGACGGAGACAAGAGGGAAGAGGGAAGCGCTTGCTGACGCTCGCTTGGGGAAGCGCTCCGCTGGGGGAAGCGGCGGGCTACGCCGCCTGAGGGAGAGGAAGGACATCAGTGGTCTCTGAATGGAGAGTGCCGGCTCGCGCGGCGCTGTCACTCTCGTCGTGCGGACCATTGATGTTGTTCCGCTCCCTCAGGCGGCGTAGCCCGCCGCTTCCCCCAGCGGAGCGCTTCCCCAAGCGAGCGTCAGCGAGCGCTTCCCCAAGCGAGCGTCAGCGAGCGCTTCCCTGATTTAGAACGGCGGATAAATCGAGAACTGCCAGACCCCCCGGTGTCCCGTCGCCTCGGTAGGGATCACGTAGCTCCAACCCAGGATCGCGTAGTTGAACATGTTCACCCGGAGGCTCACGCCGTGGCTCGTGAGCAGGCCGCGCACGTTGGTCGGGTCGTCCACGCGCACGCGATGCAGCACGACATCCTGGCCGGTGAACCACGCCGTGCCGACGTCGTAGAAGAACGCGCCCTCGATCGGCGGGATCGGGATCACGCCGGCGATCGTGCCGCCGCGAACGATCGGGAAGCGGAGCTCGGCGCTCGCCATGGCAAGGTTGCTACCCAGCAGCGGCGAGCAGCGATAGAGCGCGGCCGTCGTCGTGCTGGGGCAGGTGCCCTGGGACGCCGAGAACGTCGCGCCATCGTAGCCCCGCATTTCATCGGAGTATGCGATGTACTTGCGCAGCGAGTCGGCGTCACGGCCCGTGGACACGTTGGCCATGACGCGCGTCGCGACCGTCAGGTAGCTGAACAGGATCGGGTCGTAGCGCCGGTAGTCGGCCAGGTATTCGGTCCACTTGAGGCTGCCCACGGCGGGCTGCACCTGGAAGCGGTAGCGGCGGCCGTAAATGGGCGACGTGAATCCCCACAGCACGTTGTCGGATACGTACGCCAGCGAGGGCTGCGCGTAATTGACCGTGCGCGCGTTCTGGTCCCGCTCGCCGAATGGATCAATCTGTGTGTACGACGAGTCCAGCTGCCGCGTGAACACGAGGTCGCTGCGCTGCAAGTTCGTTAGGCGCAGGCCCAGCTCGAGGCGTGTGAAGCGGTCGAGCGGATAGATGCCCACGCCGTACGTCTGGCGCACCAGGTAGCGTGTGATGATCTGCGTCTCGAAGAAGCCTTGCTGGTTGCCCTGCAGGCCGTACCCGTTGGCGAAGTAGTACGGCTGCTGATAGATGCCGGTCGAATACTGAAAGCGTTGGCCGAGGTTCGTGTAACCGGCGAACACCTGCGCGTCCGACAAGCGACCGTTCACGGCGCCGGCGAACGCCAGCTGGTTGTCGCCGGTCATGTCGCTGAGGATGATCGCGGTGCCGCCGTAGACGCCGTTCCCGAACTCGTCGGTCGCATAGCCCACAGACGGGCGGGCGACATAATCGGGCGCGAACCGAACGTGGTACTTGTACCGCTTGAACGTCGTGCTGTCGGGCAGGGCGAGATCGGCGCTGTCGAGCAGCGCTTCCACCGTGACCGGCGCGCGCGTGTGCGCCACGGTATCGCCCGCCAGGTCGCTGGCCGGCGCGGGGACGGCACGGGTCGCCTCCGACGGCGCCACGTTCACTCCGTTAGGCACAAGGTCGCCCGGCGCCGGACTCGCGCGCTCCACGGGCGCCGTGGCCGCGCCGGAGCCGCCGCCGCTGCCGCCGCTCCGCTGCGCGACCGTCTGCGCCGCGGGCGCGCCGGGCCGCGCGATCAACGAGCGCGGATGGTCCACCGACCAGATCGAGTAGTTGCCGTCGTCGTAATAGGTGTACACGAGCCGATCGGTCCCGCGCGCCCACGAGATGGCAGGACTCACTTCCGTGATGGACGAGACGCCGCCCACCACGTGCGTGAGCTGGTGCTGTTCGCCGGTCGCGAGATCGGCGAGGAAGAGATTCTCGATGCCGGTGCGGTTGCTCACGAACGCGATCGACCGGCCGTCCGGCGACCACATCGGGTTGATGTTGAGACCGGCCTGTCCTGGCAGCACGTCGATTGCGCCGTCGCGCACGCGATAGAGCGCGATGCGCATCTTCGGGAACCGCAGTTGGGCGAGATCGGCGCCGTCGCCGCGATCGGTCGCAAACGCGATGCTGGAGCCGTCGGGCGACCACTGCGGCTGCAGATCGCCGTAGCGGTCGTTGGTCAGCTGCCGGAGTCCCGTGCCGTCCGCGTTGATCGTGTACAGATCGGTGATACCACCGTGGTCTCCCGAGAACACGATGTGCTTGGCATCGGGCGACCAGCTCGGGCTCGTGATGCCGTCGAGCGGGAGATGAATCTGCGCGATCCGCTGGCGCGTGGCGACGTCCAGGATGTACAGCTCTTCCTTGCCTTCGCCTAACGCGGTGAACGCGAGCCGTTTGCTGTCGGGCGAGAACGCGCTCTGCGAGTAGAGGATCTGCAGCTCTTCGAAGTTCGGGTCGAAGGTGCTCTTGACGAGGCGCGCGATGCGCTTGCCGGTGCGCGCGTCGGCCAGCCACAGATCGATGAACACCTGGCCGCGAATGAAGCTGCCGTTGGACAGGAACGCGATGTACCGGCCGTCGGGCGACAGCGCCGGCGCCAGGAAGATCTGCCCGCCGCTCCGCCGCTCGGTGAGCAACGGCTGCGAGAACGTGCGCGGACGCTCGAGCCGGGCCACCGGCGGCAGATACCGCGCGCGCATCGCGAATCGCCACTCATTGCCGAGGTCCTCGAGCGACATCCCCGTCTCGCGCGAGAACGCCCCCGGCACGCCTAACGAAGCAGCGTCGCTTAAAATCGCGCCGATCACATCGTCGCCCCAGCGTTGCCCGACGTACGCCCAGAACGACTCGCCGTAGCGATACGGGAAGTAGAGGTCGGGGCGCTCCGTCATCAACCGCATCGATGGCAGATTGTCGTTCAGCGCCGCGTCGCGGATGACCGTGGCCGTATGCGGATCATCGGGTCCGATCGACAGATACTCGGCCATGCCTTCCATGAACCAGAGCGGCGGATCCACGGCGGTCAGGGAGGGGATCGCGGAGCCCGCGCCATGGCCGTGCTGGAAGATGTCGAACTGGAACTCGTGCACCATCTCGTGCGTGAGCACGTGCTCGAACGAACGGTAGTCGCCGGTAAACGGGAGCAGCATCCGGTCGCGCAACGGCTCGGTGACGCCGCCCGTGCCCTCGCCTAAATCTCCGGTGACGTTGTTCTGCCCGAAGTCCGACCGCGAGGCGAAGACCATGATCGGTTTCTTCTCGCGGAACTCGTGCGACAACACGCGCGACAACCGCGCGTACGCGCGCTCGGCTAACCGGGCGGCGTCCATCGCCGCCTCGCGCTCATCCGGATAGTAATGGATGAGAAAATGATCGGTCTCGATCACTTGCCAATCGAAATTCCGATACTGGACTTGATTCTGTCCGAAGTAATCCTGGGCGTGGAGCGCGGCCGGGCCGATCGCGGTCAGCGCCGCGACAAAGAGAGCGCGACGTGCCCAGACGGAGATCATGTGCCTGCCCGCAATCCGTCGATCGGGATCGTCGCCGCATCACCCCACAATCGTTCCAACTGATAAAATGACCGAAGCGTGGGATGGAACACGTGAACCACGAAATCGATGTAGTCGAGCAACACCCATCGACCCTGCGGCAGCCCTTCCACGTGGTGCACTCTCACGCCTTCCTTCTTGAGCTGCTCCATCACGTGCTCCGCGATCGCGCGCACGTGCGTGTCGGACGAGCCGCTCGCGATCACGAAATAGTCCGTGGCATCGGAGACGCGTGCGAGGTCGAGCATCACGACGTCGTTGGCTTTGAGATCCGAGCAGAGGTGGGCGGCTCGGCGCGCCTGCGTGAGCGAATCGGATTGCGGTTGCGGCAACGGCTGCGACATGCGGTGCTCGATCAAGGCAGGGCCAAGTGTGGTGACGTCATCGCCGCGGTCCAATGCGACGGGGGGTTCCAACGTAATGCATAACCCTCCGCCTGCCGCGCAATCCACCTCGCGCGTGTCGCGGACGGTCCAGCCCTCGGCGCTGCGAGCTCGGGTAGCACGAAACAATGCGTCGCTCCGTCGTGATCGACCACTGTCGGTCGCCTGCGTGCACCGTACGCAACGAGCGTGCTCGCCACCAAAACGCTCAGTTTCGTTCCGGTCTGCGCGCGAACGCGCTCCCACGCTCCCCGAACGACAGAGCCGCCCGAGGTCCGAGACCCGGGGCGGCTTGTCAGAAAACGGTACGATTTGGATGTGCTACTGCTTGATCACCCACACCTTGATGTCGGGCTTCACCTCGGCGTGGAGGCGGACGGGCACGCGATACACGCCCAACGCCTTGATCGGCTCGTGCAGCTCGATCTGTCGCTTTTCGATTTCAGGGAAGCCCTGCGTGTGCAGTTGCTGGGCGATGTCCGCCGCCGTGACCGAGCCGAACAGCTTCTCTTCGTCGCCCACGCGGGCGGAGAAGGTGAGCGACACCTGCAGCAGTCGGTCCGCCACTTCCTGCGCGGCATCGCGGCGGGCGTTCTCAGCCGCCTCGAGGCGGGCGCTCTCGGTGGCGATACGCTTGCGGTTGCCGGCCGTGGCTTCGTAGGCCAGTCCGCGCGGAATGAGATAGTTGCGCGCGTAGCCGTTGGACACTTTCACGATGTCGCCCGGCTTGCCCACGTTTTCGATGGCGTTGCGAAGAATGACTTCCATGTCGTGCTCCAGTCGGACGAAAGGGTATCGTTAGGCGAAGAGGGGGACGAAGTCAGGACCGGTCGGCGCCGTCGGTGAGCGAATGCTTGAGGCGGCGGCGCCAGTCGATCCAGGTGTCGCTCACGCCGAGGCCGACAGCCCACGGGACGGTGACGAGCGACACCGGAAACGCCGCGACTGCAACCGCAACACTGGTGACGGCCACCCGCCGCGAGATGAACCACGCATAGATGCCGTAGCCGCGCAGCGCGTACAGCGTCCCGAAAAAGATGAGGACACTCTTGCCGATTGCCGCGAGCGCGTCGCGTGACGGGACGAGAATCAACGCGATGCCGGCGACCAGGGCCCAGACAAACTGATGGCCGAACGTGAACAGCTTGAGCGGAGCGAGCGGTGCGCCGATGCGAACGCGACTCAGCCGGTGAAACAGCGCCCAGGCGAGCGCGAGTGCCGCCAGCGCCTCGAGGGCAAGCACCGCGGGGTAGAGCGGCGCTGCGTACTGGGACAACATGTCCTGCACGTCAGCCTGACGCGTGGCGACCTCGCGCGCCATCCCGGACAGGTTCGGGAAGGACTCGGCCACCTGGGACGCGTCCTTCTCCATTTCGTCCACGGCAGCGCTGTTGCGGGCGGCGAACTGTGCGGCGAAGACGCGCTGGGCGCCGTCGAGATTGAGCCGGGCCACGCCGACGACGCCTAACGAAAGCACGATGGCGAGGCCGAGTCCCATGAGCGCGCGGGTGATGAACGGCTGCCGGCTTCCGACGAGGCAGACCACCCCGAACGCGGCCGCCACGATCACGCCCCATCCGCGTGCCAGGGCATAGTACGCGTCATCGACGCCGGTCGGCGGCGGCAAGATGAGGATCGCCGCGGCAAGCGTCGACCAGATGAGCGCGAGCCACAGCGAGCCGCCGGCCCACCATCCGACCAGGCAGCAGGCGGCGAGGGCGGGTACGAGCAGCACCAGCGTGTCGACGATGGGCAGGGTGGAGGGCCCACCGGGGACGTGCGGAATCAACAGCAACGCCGCGAGCGCGAGGATGACGCGGATCCATCCCCGCTCGCGCGGCGCCGGCGTGGTGCCGTTAGGCATCCGTCACGCCTGGTGTCCCCGGATGTAGGGGATCAGGGCCAGGTAACGCGCGCGCTTGATGGACACGGCCAACTGCCGCTGGTGGCGTGCGCACACGCCGCTCAGGCGGCTCGGGAGGATCTTGCCGGTGTCGGTAAGGAAGCGGCCTAACGTGCGGTCATCCTTGTAGTCGATGAAGCGCACGCGGGTCTCGCAGAACGGGCAGCTTTTCTGTGGGCGTCGCATGGGTCAGTCCTCGTCGTCGTCGTCATCGGCGCTGCGAGCCGTACGGCCCGCGGCCATTTCTTCTTCACTCATGGGCGGCGCACCGACTTCATGCTCGTGCAGCGCGACGAGGTAGCGGACGACGCCATCGTCGAGCTTGAGCGCGCGCTCGTATTCGGGGAGCACGGTGGGCTCGGCCTCGAAGCGGGCAATGGCGTAATAGCCGTTGTCGCGCGGGCCGATCGAGTAGGCGAGCTGGCGTCGACCCCAGTGGTCGACGTTGAGCGAGTCGCCGGCGCCGAGCATGGCGTGGAACCGGCCGAGTTTTTCCTGGATGGCGGCGTCTTCGAGCGTGGAGTCGAAGATGTAGACCGCCTCGTAGCGGCGAGGCATGTGGGTGAATCCTCCCTGTGGTCTGGTCGCCCCCACATGAGGTGGGGGAGGGTATGTAGACTGACAGAAACAAACCTAATCGATGACCGGGGCAGGGAGCAAACGAGTCCACAATGGCAGGCCGGAAACCGCTATGAGCCCGAGCGCTGCCGCTTGCCGCCTACACAGGATGATCACTTGGACGTGCTCGTTCGATGGCGCGCCCCGCCCGACGACTGACCAACCCACGCTCCGGAGTCCTGCTAATGGCTACTCTTGCTTCGGCCGCACCGCCGTCCGCGCCGGCCGCCGCTACCTGGCAATCACCCCTCACGCCGGCGCTGCTCGAGCGATGCCGCAGGCGAGCCGCCGGCTATGACCGCGACAATCGGTTCTTCACGGAGGACTTCGAGGAGTTACGCGACGCGGGATATCTTCGGCTGCCGTTGCCGCCTGAGTTCGGCGGCCCGGGACGTCGGCTCGCCGACGTCGTCCTCGAGCAGCGCCGGCTCGCGTACGTCGCGCCGCCGACTGCGTTAGGCATCAACATGCACCTCTATTGGGTCGGCATCGCGGCCGATCTCTGGCGCGCCGGCGACCGGTCGCTGGAATGGCTGCTGCACGAAGCCGCGAAGGGCGCGGTGTTCGCGGCGGGGCATGCGGAGAGCGGCAACGACATTCCGGTGCTGCTCTCGACGACCAAAGCCGAACGCGTCGACGGCGGATACAAATTCACGGGTCGCAAGTCGTTCGGCAGCCTAACGCCGGTATGGACGCATATCGGCATCCACGGCATGGATGCCAGCGACCCGGCCGCGCCGAAAATCGTGCACGCGTTCATGCCGCGGGACACGAAGGGGTATCGTGTGGAAGACACGTGGGACGTGCTCGGCATGCGCGCCACGCGCAGTGACGACACGATTCTGGAAGGCGCGACCGTTCCCGATCGGCTGGTCGTGCGCGTAGTCCCTGCCGGAGCCGCAGGGGTCGATCACTTCGTGCTCGCGGTATTCGCCTGGGCGCTGCTCGGATTCGGCAACATCTACTACGGCATGGCACAGTACGCGCTCGATCGGACCGTCGACATGCTCAAGAAGAAGAAGTCGATCGCGCTCTCTCGATCGATGGCCTACCACGCCGAGATTCAACACGGCGTGGCCGAGATGGGCCTGGAGCTCGAGTCCATCGGCCCGCATCTGGATCACATCGCGCGGGAGTGGTCCGAGGGCGTGAATCATGGCGCGCAGTGGCCGGCGAAGATCTTCGCCGCCAAGTATCACGCGGTGGAAGGCGCATGGCGAGTGATCGATCGCGCGCTCGATCTCGCCGGTGGCTTCGGCATCTTCCGGCGAGCGGAGTTGGAGCGGCTCTTCCGCGATGCGCGATTGGGCCGCATCCATCCGGCCAACAGCGCGCTCACGCACGAGCTGGTCGCGAAAACGCTGCTCGGGATCAGTCCCGACGAGACACCACGCTGGGGTTAGGCGGCTCAGGCGAACATCGCCGGGCTGATCTCGAGCGCGACCTCGGAGATGCGATCGACGGGTAAGCCGGCGCGCCGCGCATGTTCGAGGATTGCCTCGGGGTCAGGGGCATCGTACTCGCAGTAGATCTTGCCCTCGGTGTCCGACACGTAGCTTCGTATCCAGACGATGCCCGGCATCTGCGCGACCGTGTCCAT